>JAUVKE010000255.1 GCA_030592105.1 Desulfobacteraceae bacterium | reverse complement strand
ATAAGTTGAACGAAATAGCTTGTCTTTTGGCCCATCTACTTCGTTGCATCAAAGGCCGAATACGTATAGTATGCAACCTTTAATGCGCCTTGTATATGGGCCAAAATCCTGCGCTATTTCTGCTCAACTTATTTCATCTCCGTTCCTTATCCGTGAATTTTTCATAATTTAATCAGATTACAGCTGACACCATGGATGGCATTTGAACAGTTACCATCTATTTTAAATAACTTTGCGCTATTTTCTGGAAATATTCACCTAAAAACAGACGCGCCAAGGTTTCTGATTCATGCTTTTCAATATCTTCATCCCTTGCTGAATCAGACATTTCAGCCATTTTTAAAAAAGCTTCAATGGATCCCTTATAATTTCCATTGATTTTATTTGCCAGGTTTTCAGCCTCCGGCATTAAATCCCCGTGTTCAACAATCTGGTCGATTAAACCCACTTCCCTGGCTTCTTCTGCGTTAATCTGCTCGCCAGTTAATAAAAGTCGAAGTGCAGAAGATTTTCCTATTAATTTAATCAGTCGGTTACATCCTCCCCAGCCTGTGATAATTCCGTTGGGAGCCTGCTTAAAGGCAAAAGTTGCATGGGGCACTCCCAGGCGAAAATGGCAGGCTGTTAATATTTCACAGCCTCCCCCAAAAGTCTGGCCGTTAATCGCTGCAATAACAACACGTTTCCCTGTATAGAGTCTGTTATTTATAGCCTGCATTTTTTTTGACATATCAATACAGGCTTTTTCGGTTTTTAAAGATGCGAAATATCTCAGGTCCCCCCCTGCACAAAAAGTTTTTGGACCGGAACCTGTGATTATAATGCTTCTGATGCAGGGATTATTTTCTATTTCGTCAAGATGGATTTTCCATAAATCCATTAATTTATCATTTACTGCATTATGAACAAAGGGCCGGTTAATACGAAGAACTGCGATATTATCACGATACTCAAGTTCAATCGGTTTATTATCCATTTTTTTCCTTAATTTTTCCAAACTGAGATTCTCTGTGGTCTTAATTTTTTGTTTCTGATTTTAAATCCATAGCATCAAGTATATAACCAGAAGAAACAAATTCGTCAAGGAAGAGAGAACGAACGGAAGTAAAGGGGCTAAGCATGCTGGTCATGGTAAATTATTCAATTTGTTTTTATATTCATATTGTGGTATAGATTTCGGGATAATTAATTTTACAAGGATCGTGGGGAAAATTGGAATTTATCCTTAAAAAAATAATTTAAATTTGGGGAATGTAGGATGTTTGAAAATAAATCACCGATTATTATGGGATGTGACCATGCAGCATTTTTGTTAAAGGAAAAGCTTAAAAAACAGATAATCGAATGGGGTCTTAGCGTTGAAGATGCTGGTACAAATAGCGGTGATTCTGTTGATTATCCTGATTATGGGATTAAAGTTGCATCTGCTGTTTCAACAGGAAACTTTGAAAGGGGAATTTTATTGTGTGGTACTGGAATCGGTATGTCCATGGTTGCAAACAGATTCTCCAATGTAAGGGCGGCATTATGTACAGGTATTTTTTCTGCAAAAATGAGCAGGCTGCATAATGATTCCAATCTCCTTGTTATTGGGGCCCGGGTAACCGGTGATGCCCTTGCAGTAGAAATTGTAATGGCCTGGCTTGACACACCCTTTGAGGGTGGGAGACATCAGCTCAGGCTCGATAAATTCAACAGGATTGATGAATGAAGATTATGGGTTTAGTTCTAATTTCAGCTCTGACCTTTGATGGCAAAGTTATAACCAACCCAAGATTATTCATGAATGGGCAGCATAAAATTTGGAATAAGGACGTAATTTGTGAACTCAAGAGAATTGATAGATATTGATCCGGAAATCGCAGCCGTTATTAATAATGAGGTTAACAGGCAAAAAGAGACACTGGAGTTGATCGCTTCTGAAAATATGACAAGCTCTGCTGTTATGGAAGTTCAGGGAAGTGTATTGACCAATAAGTATGCAGAAGGATATCCCGGCGCCAGGTTTTACGGCGGTTGTGAATATGTTGATGTGGCTGAAAAGCTTGCGATAAAAAGGGCAAAAGAACTTTTTAAGACAAATTATGTTAATGTTCAGCCCCATTCAGGTTCCCAGGCCAATATGGCGGTCTATTTTACCTTATTGAATCCTGGTGATACAGTGCTTGGCATGAATTTATCCCACGGAGGGCACTTAACCCATGGGAGTCCTGCGAGTTTTTCAGGGAAACTTTATAATTTTATTCATTATGGAGTTAACGAAGATACAGGTCGTATAAATTACGATCTTCTTGCCCAAATAGCAAAAGAGCATAAACCAAAGCTGATAGTTGCCGGTGCCAGCGCATATCCCCGTACCCTGGATTTTAAGAGGTTTGCTGAAATTGCAAAATTTTCGGGTGCACTTTTAATGGTTGATATGGCTCATATAGCAGGTCTTGTAGCAGCTGATATTCATCCTTCCCCTGTACCCTATGCCGATATTGTGACTTCCACAACCCATAAAACATTACGGGGCCCCAGGGGTGGTCTGATTTTAGGAAAAGATGATTTCGGCAAAAAAATAAATAGTACTGTTTTTCCAGGGATTCAGGGTGGTCCCCTGATGCATGTGATTGCTGCAAAAGCTGTAGCTTTTAAAGAAGCTCTTTCCGAATCATTTAAGACTTATCAGAAAAATGTAGTAAAAAATGCAAAATGTTTTGCTGAACATTTAATGAACTCCGGGGTGAAGCTAATATCTGACGGCACTGATAACCATATGATGCTTGCTGATTTAAGAAGTTTCAATATAACAGGAAAAGATGCTGAAATGCTGTTGGGACGTGCCGGCATAACTGTCAATAAAAATTCAATACCCGCTGAAACAAAAAATCCGTTTATAACCAGTGGTATCAGGATAGGGACCCCCAGCGTTACCACCAGAGGTATGAAAGAATCTGAAATGGCGGTTATCGCAAAGATGATTGTTAATGTTCTTAAAAACCCGGGGGATGAATCAATGATTCTGAGCATCAGAAAAGAGGTTCTTGAACTTTGCAATATTTTTCCTTTATATACGAATATCCAAAGGAATTCTTCTGCACATGCCTAAAGAGAATAACAGACCTCCATGGAATCGCTATTTTATGGATATTGCCTTTTTGGTAGCTTCCCGTTCCACATGCATAAGACGTGCAGTGGGTGCCTTAATCGTAAAGGATAAGAGAATCCTTGCCACCGGGTATAATGGGGCTCCGGCGGGTATTAAACATTGCATTGATACCGGATGCCTGCGCCAAAAGCTGAATATTCCCTCGGGTGAAAAGCATGAACTCTGCAGGGGTATCCATGCTGAACAAAATGCAATAATACAGGCTGCATTACATGGAGTTTCCATAAAAGGTGCGGTTTTTTTTTGCACTAATCAGCCCTGCTCAATATGTACCAAGATGATTATTAATGCGGGAATAAAGAAAATATACTACTCTTTTGCATATACAGATCCCATGGCCGATGAAATGCTCAAACAGGCAGGAATAGAACTTATCAGAATAGAAAGATCGCGTCCTGAATAATTTTATTAAAAAAGCGTGGGGAAGTCATGAAGTGTCCATGTTGCAAGGAGATTAACAACAAAGTTGTCGATTCCAGGCTCAGCAGGGATGGAATTGCAATTCGCAGGCGCAGAGAATGCATTGCATGCGGCCGACGTTTTACCACCTATGAACATGTGGAACAAAATCCTTTAATGGTAATAAAAAAAGATGGCCGCAGAGAGGTTTTTTTGCGTGAAAAACTTTCTTCAGGGATTAAGAAAGCTTGTCAAAAAAGAAATATAAGTATGAATGTCATAGATACATTTCTCAATGAACTGGAAAAAGACCTTAGGGAAATAGATGAAAAAGAGAACTACTCCTATCTGATAGGTGAAAGGGTAATGACGTGGCTTAAAGATCTTGATGAAGTGGCTTATGTTAGATTCGCATCTGTATACAGAGAGTTTAAAGATGTAAATGACTTTGTTAATGAGCTTAAAACGCTATAGACCTTAAAATAAAGATTCCGGGTGCGTGATCGGCCGTTTGCGGATTATTTTCCCTCTGGCCTTCCCATAATTATTATTTTAAGGTTTATAGATATTCAGATAATAAATTTCATACGGCCAAATGTTAGAACTGAGCTATGGTGAAATTTAAAAAGCTCTGGCTGTTTGAGCGCAGCGAGTTCCAGAGGTT
>JAUVKE010000374.1 GCA_030592105.1 Desulfobacteraceae bacterium | reverse complement strand
TGAATCCGTAGGGGCGCCCCTTGTGGGTGCCCGAAAGGTGGAACAATCATCAACAATGGGCAACCACAAGGGATTGCCCCTACGGTTGGTGATGTGGTGGGGGCGTTTAAATCATTGACCACCACGATTACATTCGAAATGTTGAAAAAAATAATCAGTCCAATTTTCAAGAGAGGTAACAGATTAAATTTATAAAATTTTATAATGATACCTCAAAGTTTTTTTGTTTTTTATGACATGGTTTCAGGAGTAAGGTACTAATAAAAGGGGTAATTGATTACACTTTTTCGCCTGAAATTATCCAGACCGGATTCAATGCTTCAAACCGTTCACCCCAGGGCATTTCGCGTCCCCGGCTCACTTGCAGATGAATAATATTTTTTTTTAATCCGCAGGTATCAAATACCTCAAAAATAGAATTTAGATTAGAAATTAAAACGGTATTTATTACAATAATTCCCCCTGGTTTAAGGCGGGCCAGGGCAGATTTAATAATATCAGGAAGTTTTTTTCCTCCCCCGCCGATAAAGACACGGTCCGGATCAGGGAGAGCATCCATACATTCGGGAAGTGTTCCATGTATTATATCAATGTTTTCAACTTTGAATTGTTCTATGTTTTTCTCTATATGATTTATCCTTCCCGATACTTTTTCAACTGCGAATATGCGACCTTTTTTTATGGTAAGTGATGCTTCAATACTTACAGAAGCGCTTCCTGCGCCAAGGTCCCAGAGGATGTGACTGTTTGCCAAAGCCAGTTTCGATATGCTCACAGCCCTTATTTCAGCCTTGGTTATCAGTCCGTTTTCATGGGAAAACCATTTTTCATCTAATCCCGGCCTAAGCTCTTTATCATATTTTTTCCCCTGACCTTGGTATATGAGTACCACAAGGTTAGGTTGGGAAAACTTTATTTTGGCGGCATCCGATAAAGAGTGCCATTCTATTTTTTCTGATGGGGTTCCCAGTTGTTCAAATACGCACATTTTATAATCGGTTATATTTTTTTCAAGGAGAAATTTTGCAATCCATGCCGGAGATCTTTCAGGATCTGTGAATATTGCAATTTTTTGATTTTTTTCAAGGGCGGATATAAACTGTTTTTCACTTTTTCTGCCATGGAAGCTTATGACGCATGCATCCTCCCATGATTTTTTGATACGGGAAAAAGCCGCTGCAACAGATGATATATTGGGGTATAATAGAACATTTTCAGGTCCCAGTCCCATGGACAGCCGTTCTCCAATACCAAAAAAAAGGGGATCCCCTGATGCCAGAACCACAACAGATTTTTCTGTTATCCGGTTTTTGATTAATTCAATGAGCCCTTTTATATCTTTTGTGATGGGTATTTTCTCGGCGGGGCTTTTTTTGAAAAAATCGAGCAGCCTGCGGCCCCCTGCAATTACATCCGCTTTGGTGATTAATTCCAGGTGCTTTTTTGTTAAGTCAGAAGGGGAGAGACCCATTCCTATGATGGAAACCTTTTGCATTTATTCTCCTGGGGATTTATGCCGCGTTTGTTCAGACTCATTGAAAAGTTATCTTTTTTTCTTTTCCCTGATAAAAATAATAAGAATTATTGAAATTATACTGCACAGGGCCAAAAAATACCATGCAGGAGTGTATTCCCCTGTTCTATCGACGATATAACCGAACAGAGGAGGTCCCGTAACAATGGATAACCCTGAAACGGCAATGGACATGCCCATGGCCAGTCCCATCGATTTTTCGCTGACAGATTCTCCAACAAAAGTAAAATGGACACCTGACCATCCGTTTGCTCCCAGGCCGAAAATAATAAATACAAGGTAGAGACTACATTTTGGTGTATCAGATGGTAATAAAGCCATTATAACGCATGCAATGAAAATAATTATGGAAATAAGAAAATAGGCTTTTTTTCTGCTTCCATTAAAGAAACGGTCACTCAATAATCCGAATAAAGGCTTGCCAAAGGCGCCTGCACCTTCAAAAACAGCCAGGAATCCACCGGCGATTACCACGGAAAAGAGCATTGTCTCTTTTAGATAAGTAACAAGATAGGTTATGGCTGAAAATTCAATGGTCGCAAAACAGGCCCCAACAATCCCTAAAAGGATTAATTCGCGGTTAAAGAGAATATCACGCATTACACCTGAAGTACTCTCACCAGGCTTTTTTAAAGAGGGTTCAGGCTGATTTTTTTCTGACGGGTGCTCTTTATATAAAATAAAAGATATAAACCCCACAGTAATTGCAATAATTCCCACTATCCCGAAACCGTAACGCCAGCCAAAGGCAATGGCCAGGGTGGGGAGAGTGAGAGCCCCTAATACGCCCCCTAAATTACAGGATGTCTGTTTCAGCCCCATGGCAGTTCCCCGTTCCTGTACAGGAAACCAGATCATAATAGCCTTGGAGGTGGCAGTCAGCAGGCAGCCGCATCCCAAGCCTCCTAATCCGAGTAAAATCAGACTTACTTTGTATGATGGCGTAAAACACATCCCCGTCATCATGATTCCGGCAAAAACTTCACCAATAAGGATCATTTTTGCCACTCCTATTCTATCAACAAGCCAGCCTCCAGGCATCTGCATAATAACATAACCCAACCCGTTTACGCTCATGAGAAAACCAACCTGGGTGCGGGTCAGCATAAAATCTTCCTGTATAAAAGGTGATAGGGGAGGAATGGCAAACCTTTGTAAATACATTACAAAATATGCAATCCATGCAATTGCAAGTATCATCCAGCGATATTTATAAATTTTTGTTTCGTAAATCATGGGTATTTGCTCTTATGGGCTGGTTTTAAATTTGGCTGAATCGAATATAACAGAGCCCTGATAATCAAATATTATACCTCTGATGCACACGTTTTGCGCAGCAAATTTTTCAGCAGATTTTATCATTAATTTTCCCACATGGGAAATAAGTTCGGGGTATTCATCTATAATAAAATCAAAGGCGTGGCGGGCGGTGTTTGCCTTGGATATTTTT
>JAUVKE010000224.1 GCA_030592105.1 Desulfobacteraceae bacterium | reverse complement strand
TGATCATGTACCACCCAAAATATATGTTCATTTAGATAATTCAGACCCTTTTCATCCCTCCCATGGAGTCTATCTTGACAAAAAATATACTCTTTTTCAATATGGAATGGGTGTTATAAAAAAACTTTCAGAATCTGTTATATGCTATGGGAAAATTCAAAAAGAACAGGGTGAACCAGGGGAGCTCACCGATTTTTTGACCCACTTGATAAAGGGGAATTATCCCTCAGATGACCCTTTTGTTGTTTTATACCATACAAAACAATCCATTATTGAAAATAACAGTTGGTATATCAGCGGACAGGACCTTTTGTTAGTTGCAGAACTGCTAAAAACAGGCTCCTATCCCACTGAGCGCCTTTTTTGCGTTTCAGGAGACTATCCGGAAAACAGATGCTATATAAAAAGCAGGCTGGGGGTACCTGTTTCATATTTAATAAAAAAAATTTCTAAACCAGGTAAATACAAATTTATCTCCGGTGGTATTTTTAAAGGGAGAAAGATCGGATATGATTCATACATGGGCATGTTTGAGACATCACTTTATCTTCTGGACAAAGGAGATAAAAAAGAACTTTTTGGATTTCTAAGGCCCGGGTATAACAAGCCAGGAAATTCAAGGACATTTTTGTCTGTTTTTAACAAAGGGCCATTTAAAATAAACAGCAACCAGCACGGGGAATTGCGGGCATGCATTAATTGTAGTTTTTGTGCAGATGTTTGTCCGGTGGATATCCTCCCTCAGTTTGCCATGAAATCCATCCATTGCAAAGAAATTGAAGAGGCTGTTTCCCATGGTATTTTAGACTGTGCAGAATGCGGTCTTTGCTCATATGTATGCCCATCAAAAATTGAAGTTACTGATATAATTAAACAGGCCAAAAGAGATTACTACAGGGAAATCAATTAAACCTTATGGAAAAGCTCTTCGGTAAATTAAGAAAACATTTTGAAAAGGGAGGTAGACTTAATAAGCTGTATCCGCTTTTTGAGGCAGCCGAGTCTTTTGTTTATATCCCGGGTGTTGTCACTACAGGTGGCCCCCATGTTAGAGATAGCCTTGATCTAAAGAGATACATGAGTATTGTAATTATTGCAATTATCCCCCCCCTTTTATGGGGAATTTATAATACCGGATACCACTCACTGGTCACTGCAAACAGTGCTCCTTCTTTTATCCAGGCACTTATTCAGGGCTTAATCATTGTTACACCCATAATAATTGTTTCATATGGAGCCGGTTTTTTTTGGGAAATTCTCTTTGCATCAATAAGAAGACACCCCATAAGCGAAGGGTTTCTTGTTACAGGAATCCTGTTCCCTTTGACCCTTCCGCCGACAATTCCCCTTTGGCAGGTTGCCGTTGGAATTTCATTTGGAGTGGTTATTGGAAAGGAAGTTTTTGGGGGGACCGGATATAATTTTTTAAACCCTGCGTTAACCGGCCGCGCCTTTCTTTTCTTTTCATACCCCGCTTACATTTGCGGGGATACTATTTGGATAAAATCGGCTAATATAGCAGGAAATACCATTGACGCAATTTCCGGTGCAACACCCCTTTCCTTATTAAATCAATATGGGCAGGATGTGGATATTGAAACGGCCCTTAATAGTGCAGGATATACCCTGTCAGAACTTGCCAGGGGAACATATCCGGGATCCATTGGTGAAACTTCTTCTATTCTCTGTTTATTTGGTGCCTTGATTCTTATTGTGACAGGTGTGGCGAATTACAGAATTATTATCGGAGGCATACTTGGCCTTTTG
Organism: Desulfobacteraceae bacterium; assembly: GCA_030592105.1. Next base: position 2,805 of record JAUVKE010000224.1, on the reverse strand, counting down.
GGTACGGGATTTGTCCTCAATATGATTGCTCCAAATTTCACAAATGTCTGGTTGGGATTAAATCCATTTTATCATCTTTTAATGGGTGGGTTTTTATTCGGGATAATATATATGGCAACGGACCCTGTATCTGCTCCGGGGATGAATTCTTCAAGGTGGATATATGGCATATTGATCGGGTTTTTAACAATTATTGTAAGGGCGTTTAACCCTGCCTATCCGGAAGGTGTTATGCTTTCCATTCTGTTTATGAATCTTATTGCTCCGGTTTTAGATCATTTTGTAATAGAATTTAAACTGAAAAACAGGATGCCCAATGTCTGAAGATACCATTGAAAAAATAAGGGGGGTAATATTTGCTGCAATACTAAGTTTTGTTTGCGGACTTTTAATTGTTGCAACCGTAAGCACTTTAAAAGATCGTAAAGAAAAGAATATCATTAATGACAAACGGATTAATATATTAAAATCGGTTGGGCTGGTAAAAGGGGATATTAAATTATCATTCAATGAAATAAACCGTTTATACACTGAAAATATTACTAGTTATTATATTGATAATGAGGGTCAGCTTCTTTTGGACAATTCTGAGCCATCGAAAAGATTAAAAATTTATCTTTATCTTAAGGATGAAACCATACAATCTTACATTATACCCATAGATACCAGGGGATTGTGGGGAAAAATTTTAGGATATCTTGCACTGCAAAGTGACGGATCAACCATTCGGGGATTCACCGTCTACAGTCACGGGGAAACACCCGGTTTAGGGGGTGAAATTGAAAGTAAATGGTTTAGAAATAACTTTATCGGAAAAAAAATTGTAGATCAGCAATGCGATTTTGTTTCAATCAGTGTGGCAAAGGGTAAAATACCTGACAAAAATGCTGAAAATTATGTGGATGGAATAAGAGGTGCCACTTTAACAGGACAGTTTTTAACCACGGGATTAAAACAGATTCTCATGAACTATGAACCGGTATCATTAATGTTTAGATCAGGAAATATCGGCAAAAAGTTTAAATTGGGAGGGGGCCCGGGGAATAATGAAAAATAGATATTATTCAATTATCACTGAGGGTATTGTCTCTAACAATCCGGTTGCAAAACAGGTGCTTGGCATCTGCTCCGCACTTGCGGTTACTGTAAAATTTAAAACAGCCTTTGTCATGGGGTTTTCCCTTACCTTTGTTATGATGTTTTCCGGTTTAAGTATTTCCCTTTTAAGAAATTTAATCCCCCGTAATATTAGAATTATTGCGGAATTGATAATTATTGCAACCCTTGTAATCATCATTGATCAGATTTTAAAAGCCTATTTATACGATATCAGTAAGCAGCTGTCTGTTTTCATCGGCCTGATTATTACAAATTGTATTGTTATGGGAAGGGCGGAGTCCTATGCCCTTATGAATAAACCCCTTGAATCATTTTGTGATGGCCTGGGAAACGGCATTGGATATTCCTTTATACTTCTTCTGGTTGCTTTTATTCGTGAACTTTTAGGGTCAGGTTCAATTGTAGGGTTTAAAGTAATTCCAGATTATTTATATAAAATCGGATACCAGGACATGGGCCTCATGCTTTTGGCTCCAGGTGCTTTTATTGTTATCGGGCTGATTGTATGGCTTATGAACAGTCTTGAAAAGGATACTAAATAATTGCTATGGAAAATTTATTGGGCATATCAATTAACTCCATGTTTATCGGAAATATTCTTCTGGCATATTTCCTGGGGATGTGCTCTTTTTTAGCGATCTCCAAAAATATAAATACTTCCATCGGTTTAGGTGGTGCTGTCCTTTTTGTTTTAGCCATTACAACCCCTGCAAACTGGCTGTTATATAATTTTTTTCTTGCTCCCGGGGCATTGTCGTGGCTCGGTTTTCCAGATATGGATTTAAGCTTTTTAAAGTTTGTACTTTTTATCGCGGTTATAGCAGCCATGGTTCAGGGAGTGGAAATTATTATTGATCAAACCTCCCCTCCCCTTTATGCTGCCCTGGGCGTTTTCCTCCCTTTAATTGCAGTAAACTGCGCTGTCCTGGGAACGTCACTTTTTATGGTTGAGAGAAATTATACGTTTATTGAGTCCATTGTATTTGGTGCCAGCTCCGGGGCCGGGTGGATGCTTGCAATTGTTACCATGGCTGCAATTCGAAAAAAACTCAGATATGCAAATGTTCCCCATGGCCTTGATGGCTTTGGTATTTCAATGATAATAACGGGACTTATAGCCATGGCTTTTATGCTCTTTTCAGGAATAACGCTGAATGTAAACTAGGAGAAACAAGTGATCTATCTTATCGGCATATCTGTTTTTCTTTTTGTTATCCTGATCCTGGTCATAATGATTTTAACTCTGAATTCATTTTTTGTTTTAAGTGAAGCCGCCACCATTACCGTTAATGATAATCGTGAAAAAAGTATTACCACAAAGGGAGGAAAAACACTTTTAACCGCACTTTCGGATAATGGCATACTCCTTCCATCTGCATGCGGGGGTAAGGGAGCATGCGGTATGTGTAAATGTGTTGTGGATGGCGGTGGTAAAGATATCTTACCCACGGAGCTTGCCCATATATCAAAAAAAGAAAAAAAGGAAGACATCAGGCTGGCATGTCAGTTAAAGATACGGCAAAGTATAAAAATAAAGATTCCCGATGAGATTTTCAATATTGTAAAATTTGACGCAGATGTTATTTCAAATGATAATGTTGCCACATTTATAAAACTTCTTGTTTTAAAATTAAAAAAAGGTCAATTCCTTGATTTTAAAGCCGGAAAATATATGCAAATTGAGAT
>JAUVKE010000181.1 GCA_030592105.1 Desulfobacteraceae bacterium | reverse complement strand
TTCTTTTTCTCCTGACAGTGGGAACAGTTATGGCAAAATTTGAAAAATTTGGTGAATTTCTTCTGAAAAAAAAGGCTGTAGACCGAAAAACCCTGTCCGGCCTTCTTGCTTCCCAGCGGCTTGTAAAAGAAAAAATAGGTGCCATTGCCGTAAGGGAAGGGCTTTTAACAGAAGATGAACTTGCGAACCTGTTAGCAGAATTTATGGGCATCCCTCTTTTTGATAAAAACCTTGAAACAATAAAAAAAGGAATCGTAAAAACAGTTCCAAGGAAAATGGCGCTAAAAGCCGGGGTTCTTCCTGTGGGAACAGATAACGGGGGTATGCTTTTACTGGCCTGCGCAGGCCCCGTGCAGATGAGTATTCTGCAAAACATCTCAAGAATGGTTAAAAAACAGATAAAACTTGTTCTCACCACTCCCACAAGACTCAAGAAGATGCAGAATCTTTTTTACAGCATGGGGTACGATACCTCAATAAAACTTGCCAAAAACTCTGATATTGATAATGCCGGTTTTGTTATAGAACTTATAGACAAGCTTTTGCTCAGGGCGATTAATATGAGAGCATCGGATATTCATGTGGAACCAGGGCTTGATGATCTTGCCGTCAGATTCAGGATAGACGGATTGCTGGCAAGGGCGGAAATACTCCCCTATGATCTTGCAAACAAATTTATATCAAGGCTGAAGGTGCTGGCCGGCCTCGATATAGCCGAGAAGAGAAAGCCCCAGGACGGGGCATTCTACTTTAAACCCGAAAGCCTGGATGTGGATATGGAGGGGGTGAATGTCCGTTTATCTGTCCTCCCTGTGGTTCATGGTGAAAAAGCCGTGATCCGTATTCTGCCGCCCCATGATGAAATCATACATCTTGATTCCCTGGGCATGGAAGCAGGGCTTCTTGAGTCATTTAAAAAAAGCCTGACATCATCCCACGGCATTGTTCTTGTAACAGGGCCCACCGGTTCCGGCAAATCGACCACCCTGTACGGGTCCCTCCAGATGCTGAGAAATGAAACTACTAACATCACAACCATCGAAGACCCTGTGGAATTGAAAATAAGGAGCGTAAACCAGACCCAGGTCAATTCTCAAATAAATTTTACAGATGCACTCCGGTCAATTTTAAGACAGGATCCTGATATTATAATGGTGGGCGAAATACGGGATGCTGATGCCCTCAGGGTTTCTCTTCAGGCCGCCATTACCGGCCACCTGGTTCTTTCCACCCTTCACACCAACGATGCACCGAGCGCAGTCAGCAGACTTTTCGATATGGGCGCAGAACCGTTTCTCGTGGCCTCATCCCTTCGGGCAGTCCTTGCCCAGAGACTTGTCAGGGTGGTCTGTCCATATTGCGGGCAATGGTCTGAAACTTCCAATTCGGAACTTTCAATGCTCAGGGTTAAACGGGCCCAGGTACCCCTGATCAAAAGGGGAAAGGGATGCGATCTGTGCAATGGAAAGGGTTATAAAGGGAGATCCGGAATCTATGAAATACTTATGATAGATGATGCAATACAAAGGCTGATTATGAAGAAGGCCACATTTGAGCAGATTCATGATTTTGCCGTAAAGGAAAGGGGGTTTAAAAATTTAAGAAAAGATGGAATTTTGAAGATAAAAGAGGGGACCACAACCCCGGAAGAGATAGAACGGGTTACCATGGAGTAGTTTAAAATGTCTATTTTTAAATACACGGCCGTGAATTCGGGCGGAAAAATGGTAAAGGCAACAATTTCAGCCTCGGATAAGGGAGGCGCAGCCCGTCTTATTACGCAAAAAGGACTTTCAATAATCAGTATAGATGAAAGTTTTGAAGCCGGAAGCAAGGGGGCAGACTCTACAGATTTTCTCACAGCCATAAGCAGGGTAAAGACAAAGGATGTGATACTGTTTTTCCGCATGTTTTCGACCCTTATCATATCCAATGTAACCATAACAGAGTCTTTAAATATCCTGCGTGAACAGACAGATAATAGAAAGTTTAAAAAAATACTCTCGGATATTCAGGGAAAAATAGAAGGGGGAATGCCCCTTAGCGATGCTTTTTCCGGTTACCCGAAATTATTTCCGGAAATGACTGTCAACATGATACGCGCCGGAGAGCTGGGGGGGATTTTGGATGTGGTGCTTGGAAAGATTGCCGATGATATGGAAGCCAGGGCGGCTTTGAAATCAAAAATGATCCTCAGTCTTATTTATCCGGCTGTGGTGCTGGTGGCTTCCGTGGGCGTTATTATTTTTCTTGTTGCCTTTGTAATACCAAAGTTTGCTACACTCCTTGGGGGGGGTGCTTTGCCGGCCAATACCCAGTTTTTGCTGGATGTCTCTGCTTTTTTAACAAAAAACGGAATCCCCATCATCGTGTCGACTGCCGGTATTACAGGGATTTTAATTGTCATGCTGGTCATGCCTGAAACAAGGGTGCATATAGATAGATACAAGATATATATCCCCGTGATAGGGCCGGTCTTTCATCTCGGCGTAGTTGTACAGTTTTCAAAAACCTTTGCTTCGCTTTTGGGAAGCGGCATCTCTTTGATTGAAGCCTTAAAAGCATCCAAAGGAACCATCTCAAATCTGGCTGTAAAAAAGGTTATAGATGAAATGATTGCAAAGGTTGTTGCCGGAGAACCTCTTTCTGCGGCTGTAGCAGAAGGAAAAGTTTTTACTCCCATGTTTGAAGCAATGGTCAAAATCGGAGAACATTCAGGACTTCTTGACAAGTCAATGGAGACAGTGGGTGACCTCCATGAAAAAGCCCTTGCAGACAAAATTGCAAAGATGAGCGCCATGATTGAGCCTGCACTTATTATAATTTTAGGGGGCATTGTCGGTTTTGTAGCCTGGGGACTGATAGCAGGAATGCTGGCCATGTACGGCAAGGGATAACCTTTTGCATATAAATTTTGACGGAGAAATATTTAAAATTATGAAAGGATTTACACAAATGAAAAAAAACATGCTTTTTGTAATCATTTTTATGGTTATGTGTTGCGGGTGTCGTCCAGACAAGGCGGAAAATACAATTATGAGCTTTGAGGGGGGTAATTTAACAAAAAAAGACCTTGCCGCTCACTATAAAAACCTTAAAATGAAAAGCAGATACAGAAATAATCCTGAAACTCTTACCCCTGTGTTTGTTTTCGATCATGCGGTAAACATGGAGATGATTATCGCAAAGGGCTTAAAAGAGAAACTCCATCTTGACCCATGGATCAGGCAGGAGATTCACAATTTTATGTCCGATCTGTTTCTTAAGGTTATGCAGGACAGACTTGTACCGAAAATTGACAAGGCTGCCATATCCGAAGAGGAGATGAAGCAGTTTTACGAAGAGCATAGGGATGATTACAAAAAGAAACCGTTTTACACCGTAAATATGATAAAAACAGAGAACCTGGAAAAAGCGAAATCAATAAGAACCGAGATCAAAAGCAGCATGATTACATTTGATGAGGCTGCAAAAGAATATTCAACAGACGAAAAATCAAAAAACAAGGGAGGCTTTATCGGAACAAGAAGCCTTAAAAAATTTCGTAAAGAATGGCGGCCTGCGATCAAAGAACTTGAGCTGGAAAAGATCTCTGCTCCCAAAAAGATTAAAGAGGATTACTATATTTTCAAGCTCATCAAAAAAACCGAACCTTATCAATATACATACGAAGAAAAACGCTCATACATAAGAAATGACGTGCTCTACAGCAAATACAGGGATCAATGGCAGGATGTCTATGATGGCCTTAAAAAAGAATTTCATCTAAAGATTGATGAAAAAAAGCTGCAAGGGTTTTATGACGGATTCCCTAAGTAAAAATTTAAAGGGTTAACATACAGAGGATATTTTAGATGAAAAAATCAATTTTACTCTTGCTTGCCCTGGCGTTTCTCCTTGGAACAGTAACAGCTGCCGATGCCCACAGCACAAAGGGGAGAAAAAAAATTTTTCTAAAAAAAGATGTTATTACAAAAGATGACATGGCCTACTATATTGAATCTTATGTACACCGAAAAAAATACAAGGGCCTATATAAAAAAAGCAATAACCGGTTTTATGTGGAAGATTTTACTAAAGTGGAACAGAAAGACAAAACAGCCGATCTCTTTTTTACTGTCCTGGATGTTAAAAACAATAAAATTTTTAAAGATTCCATGCACTTTAAAAAAAACAGCAAGGGGATATGGGTTCATATAGATGAAAACAAGAAAAACATTGGACAGGTTTACACATATATTTCCAAAAAGGAGTATTATGCTAAATACACGGCACCTTTTTATTGGACAGTGATAATCCTGGCATCTGGAATTTTTATTTTTATTAGAATCAAAAAATATTTAAAAAAGAATACTAAAAAAAACGAATGGGTACACGAGATGGCTTCAGGCAAGGATGAGATAACAGATGATTGAGATTCTCAGAAGACTCCTTATGGCGGGGATTGCTCTGGGCGCCATCGCAGGAAATTCGGAGGAAATAAAAAAATTCTTCGATGATACAGTTGCAGTTACACAGCAGATCGCCACTGCCGGGGATATGCGAAGTATAAGCACCATGCTGGATTACGAATTCATGCGCCGGGGCCGTTACCCGAAAACCGAATATTTTAAAAAATGGATGGAAAAAAATTTTAAGGAGAACAACCTTAAGCCGCTTACCACAGACCACTGGAAAAACGAATTGATATACAGATCAAAACGGCATCAAAAAAGTTATACACTTATAAGCTGCGGGTCTGATGGAATAGAAGAGACCAAAGACGATCTTAAACTTACAGGCGGGTAAGGAACGGGGACAAAATTATGGAAAAAAGAAAAAAAGTGCGAAGAAATTACCTTCTGAATAAGTCTTTCCAGCTCAGGTTCGTTTGTATAAACATCCTTTTGCAGCTTTGCGCAGCCGCGCTGGCCGGATTTTTATTCTCTTACCTTTATCTTTTTGTTTTTACTGACGAAAAGATTGGGTGCCAGCACAATTACGCTCTTTTTTTGCAATGGGCTATTCTGGTGGCATTGATGTCGGTTGTATTGATAATATGGGGTGTCTGCTGCACCCACAGAATTATAGGGCCCATTTACAAAACACAAATTTTGCTCAGAGCAGCTGCGTCAGGAAAAATTCCGGAGGGTAAAGTCAGATTCAGGGAAAACGACAGTTTCAAAGAGCTTGCAAAGGATCTTTCAGATTGCTTTGAACGTATGCGAAGATACACGGATACCTCTTTTGAATCGGAAAACATGGAAAAAAAGAAAACAGCAACGAAATAATCTTCCTGTACTATTGGAATTCATTTTTATATAACCAGCATGCCCTGTCGGGCATAACAAAATATGAAAATGAGATAGCGGTTAATGACATTTTATAAATTAGTAGAATTCCTTAATTAATCATTCATCATTCAAAATTCATCATTTTCTTATAAAAAAGAAAGTTGAAAAACTTCCAGTTAAACCTTCCAATTAGTTGGCGCTATTCTTGGCATTTATGCCACCTGAAATGAATGTTTCTCAAATCCAATCATTTCTG
>JAUVKE010000412.1 GCA_030592105.1 Desulfobacteraceae bacterium | reverse complement strand
TGAAATTTGAGGATTTGGAAGTATGGAAGAGATCTTCACGATTATGTGCAGATTTGTATAAACATTTTTTTGCCAGGTTTCTGCAATATTTAAAAGGAAGATAAATTAATATCGATATGCTTTTACTGACAACAGACAACTGGCAACTGGCAACTGATACCATATAACGACTTTCTTGTTTTTTATGACAGAAAACCAAGAGTAAGGTACTATTCAGCTAATATGTACGGCAACAAGTATAATCTGATCAAAACATGAAATAAAGAGGAGTTATTATGATAAAAACAGAATCAGAACACTCTGGCGCTCCGTCCTCTCAGGCGGTAATCATGGTTGTTGACGATAATCCCGCCAATGTAGACCTGTTAACTAAAATGCTTGCAGATAATGGATATAAGGTCAAACCAAGCACCAGCGCCAGATTCGCCATGCAATCCGCACAAAAAAATCCGCCGGACCTGATTCTCCTCGATATAAAAATGCCTGACATGGATGGCTTTTCAGTATGCAAAGCACTTAAAAAAAACATAAATACCTCTGAAATACCAATTATTTTTATAAGTGCATTACAGGAAATTGATGATAAAATTGAGGCATTTGAAGCAGGTGGGGTGGATTATATTGCAAAACCTTTTCAGGAAGCAGAAGTTCTGGCCAGGGTAAAAACCCATATATCTTTATACAAAATGCAGCAGCACCTTGAAAATCTGGTTCACCACAGGACTGCTGAATTAACCAGGAAAACAGAAAAACTGCAGCAGGAAATAATTGAACGCAAGCGGACAGAAGAACAGCTTGCACACGCCCAGAAAATGGAGGGGGTAGGTCTTTTGGCCGGAGGTATTGCCCATGATTTTAATAATATACTAAGTGCCATCATGGGCTATGGTGACCTGGCCCTGATTAGTACCTCACAGGAAAGCCGTGTCTACTCAATGCTGCAACAGATCTTAAAGGCTGCAGACAGAGCCAGGGACCTTGTCCTGCAAATACTCACCCTTACCCGTAAAACAAAATATCAGGCAGAGCCCCTTGCTATTCAGCTTATTTTTAAGGAGGTTGTTAAACTGCTCCAGGCCACAATCCCATCCACCGTTAAGATAACCCAGAATATCAGTAAAAATTGCGGCCTGGTTCTGGCTGATTCCACGCAGATTCACCAGATAATCATGAATCTGGCTACTAATGCCTATCATTCCATGCGTGAACAAAACGGTGAACTCGAGCTCAGCCTTGAACCTGTGAAAATTGATCACACTTTTATGGTAACAACCACCGAACTCAGCAGGGGAAACTATGTCATGTTAACGGTCAAAGACTCCGGCTGCGGCATGGACAAAAAAACTCTGGACAGAATTTTTGAACCATATTTTACCACCAAGCCTCAAGGGGAAGGAACCGGGCTTGGCCTTGCAGTAATACAGGGGATTGTTGCAAATCTTAAAGGGGGCATTCTTGTTAAAAGCCAGGTAGGCAAAGGGACCATCTTTTATGTCTACATTCCTATGATAAATTCTGCGAAAAAGCTCGAGATTAAAGAGATGCCTCTCCCCATTCCCAGGGGGAATGAGCATATATTATTAGTTGATGACGAGGAGACCATAGTCAGAGTGATGGCCGAGATGCTGTCAGGGCTTGGGTATAAGGTTTCAGCTTTTTCAAAAAGTAGTGAAGCCTTGTCAGTCTTTTCTAAAAATCCCCACCAGTTTGAACTGGTGATTACCGATCAGACCATGCCCGGGATCACCGGTGTGGATCTGGCCCGACAAATGTTGGAAATAAAAGATAACGCCTTGATAATTCTCTGCTCCGGATTCAGTAAACAGGTAGACATGGAAAATGCCGGAAAAATGGGATTCAGCAAATTTCTTATTAAGCCCATAGCCATAAAAGAACTTGGAGTGGCGGTTAGAGATGTCCTTGATCGCAAAGGGAGATGATTTTACTGCAATTTTTCAAGGTGCCCTTATGTCGATTACAGATACGCTTCAGGTATAATCAGATTATACCTGAAGCTGTTACCTAAAAAGTAAGATTAACTCCGCTGACAAATCTGAATCCGTCATCAGGATATCCATGGTGGAATTCAAAATCTTCATCAAATATATTCTGGAAATAAATAAAAAAATCAGTATTAATTGATTTTATTTTAAAGGGTTGAATAATTTTTACATCTGTGCAGGTATAGGAATCTATTCTTTCTGTTTTTTTATTTTCAGGCTCACTGTATTGATGGCTCAATGCTTTGAAAATCATCTCAACTCTTGTAGCTGTTTTTAATGAAAATTTTAATGTAGCCTTAAATTTATTTTCAGGGACATAGGTGAGTTTGCCTCCTGTTGCCCTGTTTTTGCTTTTTTGAAGAATATAATTCAAATCAAGATCAGCCAGATTTTTTAAATTTATTTTCAGGGATACCTCCACCCCTTCCCTGTATGCCTTGTTTATATTTACTGGTCTGTAAATACGATCAATTTCACCTCTTTCATATATAATAAGATCATGGGTATCGGTTCTAAACAGACCTGTTTCCAAATTTATCCATTGGTTAATTTTATTTTCCAAAACAAGGTCATAGGA
>JAUVKE010000436.1 GCA_030592105.1 Desulfobacteraceae bacterium | reverse complement strand
ATTACATTTAAAGGGTGTCGGGATTTGTTTAGTAAATTCTTGTTTTGCTGCTTTGTTGTGCTCTTTCTTTATTGTCTGAATCAGAATTTACAGAATTTATAAATTATCAGAATTAGAGCTTGGATTAGATTTGATTAGATTGGTAAATTTATTACGCTAATTCGCTATTAGCCAATTTTGGATTGAAAACAAGTTTGTGCTGGAGGCTTGTGGAGCCAAAATTTATGAGCAGCCCCTTTGAAAAACCATACGCAACAACGTAATTTTTTGCTTGCGCCAAATGAACATCTTCAAGATTAATCAAAGCTTTCAATTCCACAACCACCTTATTTTCTACTATAAAATCTGCTCTTCGTGTACCCACTATAGTACCCTCATAGTAAATAGTTTGTTCTTTTTCTCTTTCAAACTGTAGCCCTGTCTTTTTTAACTCAATGGCTAAGCACCTTTGGTAAATGACTTCCTGGAATCCATTTCCTAATGTGCTATGAACTTTCATGGCGCATCCAATTATTTTATAGGTAATTTCATCCTTGATCATAATTCACCGAATTTGCTCAAACTAATAAGTTCTCCCTTAACACTTTTAAATACATTCAAGCAATTATGAACCTGGTTTATTAAAGCCCCCATTCTGTTAATTTTTTAATCCTGAAAATTCTGATTCAGACAATATAGGGTATAATATATACAACAAATGTAAAAACAGACAATATTCCTGTCCATAACATCGAGGAGATAACCATAAGCTCACAGGCTTTTTTTAATATGCCCTGGTTCGGGTTCTGTAAATTTTATTCCAATAAGCGGTGAGGACTCCACCCCAATTCACAATGAACCTGGTTTATTAAAACCCCATTCTGTTAATTTTTTAATCCTGAAAATTCTGATTCAGACAATATAGGGAATAATATATACAACAAATGTAAAAACAGACAATATTCCTGTCCATAACACCGAGGAGATAAGCATAAGCTCACAGGCTTTTTTAATATGCCCTGGTTCGGGTTCTGTAAATTCTGTTCCAATAAAAGGCTTGGATACGAGTTTCCCATGGTAAAGATTGGGTCCTCCAAGCTTTACCCCCATGGCGCCGGCAAAGGATGCTTCAGATAATCCGGCATTGGGGCTTGTATGATTTGTCCCCTCATTAAAAGCGGTTTTAATGACGCAGGAGCCTTTTTTGGAAAGCATCTGTGCAGCCAGTGCAATTACCAAAACAGAAAGTCTGGCAGGAATATAATTTACAATATCATCAATACGGGCTGCTGTTTTACCAAAATCTATATATTTTTCGTTTTTATATCCAATCATCGAATCAAGAGTATTAACCATTTTGTACGCCATGGCAAGGGGAGCGCCCCCCAGGGCAGCATAAAACAGGGGAGATATAAATCCGTCCACCAGATTTTCGGCAACTGTTTCAACAGCTGCACTGCTAACCCCTTTTTCCGTAAGGTTTTCAACCTGTCTCCCAACAATCATTTTTACCCTGTTTTTTGCAGCATCCAGTCCCTGGGTTTTTAAAGCAAAAAAAACATTCATGGCCGATTTTTCCAAGGATCTTGAGCTTAAAGTGTAATAAATCAGAATAATACTTACCGGGTATTTTGCTGCGGGATGAAAAAAAATAGAAAATTTAACTATGATAAAGGTGAAAAGCCAGGTGGTAAAAATTAAAACAACCGCAAAAAGGGCACCTTGAAAAACGGTTCCCATGGAAAATTTTCTAAATTTGGCCTCAAAAAACAAAATAGCAGAACCCATCCATCTAATGGGGTGGGGCAAAAAGCGGGGATCTCCCAGAGCCAGGTCCAGAATCAGGGCAAGGGGAAGGATATACCAGATATTATGATAATACATATTACTTTTAGTCTCTTTTTAAATTTAGGGTGCCCTTTAATTATTTGCAACAATTACCCTGATTTAGTGAGAAATTAGAACCAACCCTGAAAAGCTGCTATATTTTTACAGCGGCTCTAACCTCTTCCATTGTTTGCTGTGCTATTTTCCTGGCTTTGCTGCATCCTGCGGCAACTATGTCTGCAATAAAATCGGGTCTCCTTTCATAATCTTTTCGCTTGTCATGAATCGGTTCCAAAAATTTTAAAAGGCTTTTGCCCATAATCTTTTTACATTCCACGCATCCGATTTGAGCTGTGCGGCACTCTTTACTTAACTGTTCCACTGTGTCAGAGTTACTGTAGAGCTTATGAAATTCAAAAACATTACAGATATCAGGGTCTCCAGGATCACTTTTCCTTCCCCTTTGGGGATCTGTTATCATCTTTGAAACTTTTGCTATGACCTCATCAGGAGTATCTGATAAATAGATGGCATTATTATAACTCTTGCTCATTTTACGCCGATCAGTACCAAGAATTTTAGGAGATTCTGTTAATATTGCCTCAGGTTCCGGGAATACATCGT
>JAUVKE010000118.1 GCA_030592105.1 Desulfobacteraceae bacterium | reverse complement strand
TAACCATCAATCGTTCCTGCTGAAGTTTTTGCATAAGCATGTTGAAACCCATTCCTCTTGTGCCTATCAGATTTTCTTTTGGGATACGGCAATTAGAAAAAAAGAGCTCTGAAGTATCCTGGCTGTACATCCCCATCTTGTCAAGCTTTTTACCCTTTTCAAAACCAGGTGTACCATCTTCAACAAGGCATATTGATATCCCTTTATAAGGATTATCAACTGCAGGATCTTTAAAAGCTACAATTGCCAGATTACAGTTTATGCCATTGGTAATAAATGTTTTTGAACCATTTAAAACAAGTTCATCTCCATCATCTTCCATAGTGGCTGATATGCTGGCCACATCACTTCCCGCACCTGGTTCAGATATTACAATAGCTGTTATAACATCACCTGAAACACATCCTGGTAAATATTTTTTTTTCAGTTTTTCAGAAGCAAATGTATTAAGATATGGCACCACAATATCACTGTGGGTGGAAGGTCCCATTCCAAAATGGTGAGTTTTGACAAGCTCATCAGCCACAATATAAGCATGAACAAAATCATGGCCAGGTCCCCCATATTCAGGAGAGATGGTTGTACACAAAAAGCCTTCTTTGCCCATTTGTTTCCAGGCACTTTTAGGCATAATTTTTTCTTTTTCCCATTGTTCAACATTTGGGATCACTTCTGTACTCATAAAATTATGAACACGTTCACGAAATTCTTTATGTTCCTCAGTGTAATTTAATATTTTCATAATATGCTCTGTCTCAAAAAAATACCATTATAGTAGAATAGCAATATATTTAAAATAGCTGTTTAATTAGCTTTCTTCAAACTATTGCAAAAAAAAATTAAAAACCAATCTTCAGAAATCAGCCGATTATCATCTTAATCGTTTAATCATTTTAATTTTTTGTACCAAAAAAATATCTCTTTATTAAGTCATATCATAATTTTTTTTGCAATATTTTTTGCAAAAAAATATTTTTTAAGTTATGTTATAAAATTGTATTCTGCTATTAAGATGTTACTGTCTAAATAAAATAACAGTTTTGTTCAGGTACTGTTTGATTTTTGTACCTGTTCAACTGTTTAAAAAATACTGATTACTGCAAGTTTCATATATGACTCTGTTTAAAGCGGGAAACTGTTTGAATGATTTAACCAGATTATATCTGAAGCGGTTTATGTCAAATAATTAAACAGTTACTTTTATTTTTGTAAATCATATGACAATTTCACAAAATATTACAAATATGATCAAAACATCTTCCTGGATACGGAAAATGTTTGAAGAAGGTGCCCGCCTGAAGGAAGAACATGGAGCAGAAAATGTATATGACTTCAGCCTTGGCAATCCAAATCTTGATCCCCCTGAAAAATTTAAGCAGGCACTTCAGGACGTTGCAGCAGATTCAACTTCAGGCTGCCATGCATATATGCCAAATACCGGATATCCTCATGTGCGTAAAGCTGTTGCTGATTTCCTGTGCCAGGAACAGAGCATAAATATTACTGGCGATGATATTATTATGACCTGCGGTTCAGCCGGAGCAATTAATGTTATATTAAAAGCGATTCTCGACCCTGCTGACGAGGTTATAACCCCTGCTCCATTTTTTGTTGAATATAATTTTTATGCAGATAATCATGGCGGGATATTAAAACCAGTTCCAACAAAGAAAGATTTCACGCTTGATATTAATGCAATAGCATCTGCAATAACTGAAAAAACAAAAGCAATTATTATTAATACTCCCAATAATCCTACAGGGCAGGTTTATTCTGAAAAAAGTCTTATTGATCTTGGCATGATTTTACAAGCCGCCGGAGAAAAATATAATCGAACTATTTATATTATATCAGACGAACCCTATAGAAAAATAGTATATAATAATCTGAAACTGCCTGGCATATTCAACTGTTATCCTGAAAGTTTTATTGTTACTTCATATTCCAAGGATATCTCTATTCCAGGTGAAAGAATCGGTTTTATTGCTGTATCTCCGAATGCCTGTTTCAAAGATGATCTTTTGCAGGGAATGACGCTGTCCAATAGAATATTAGGCTTTGTAAATGCTCCTGCTTTAATGCAGAGAGTAGTTGCATCAATACAGGGAGCAGTCGTTGATCTATCTGCTTATTCCAGAAAAAGGGATATTTTATGTGACGGTCTTGCAAACTGTGGTTACGAATTCATAAAACCTGCCGGCGCATTTTATCTTTTCCCTCAAACCCCCATTGACGATGTAGAATTTGTCAGACTCCTTCAAAAAGAATTAATCCTGACTGTACCTGGAAGCGGGTTTGGCAGGCCAGGGTATTTAAGGATAGCATTTTGTGTGGATGACGATACAATAATAAACTCCATGGCTGGTTTTAAAAAAGTTATGATGGAGATTAATAACAGATAAACAAAAACCACTATTTTAAAAAGGTGAAATATATGAAAATACTTAAACTTGATCATCTCGGAATTGCTGTTAAAAGTATTGACCATGGGAAAAATTTCTGGACAGAAGTTTTAGGCCTTAAACATGAATTTTCCGAAACCGTGGAAGAGCAAAAGGTTACGACGGCTTTTCTGCCTGTCGGAGAGAGTGAAGTAGAACTTCTTGAATCTACATCACCAGAAGGTCCTATAGCCAAATATATTGATAAAAAAGGTGAGGGCATACAGCATGTTGCTTTCAGAGTTGAGAATATAGAAGAAGCACTAACAGAATTAAAAGAAAAAGGTGTAAAACTGATTGATGAAAAACCGAGAAAAGGCGCAGGCGGAGCTTTAATAGCATTTTTGCATCCAAAAGCCACAAGCGGCGTACTTGTAGAGCTGTGTGAAAGAAAATAACACGATTGCTGTTTTCCATAAACAGTTACAAAGATAACTGCATAAAAAAATTATAGTACAATTTATAGCACAATTAAAGGAGAAGTATATGTCAGAACATCCAAAAAAACAGAAATGGGTGGAAATAGCTACAAAAGAGATGAGACGCAAGTCTCTTGAATCACTGAATTGGGAGACAGCCGAAGGTATAACCATAAAACCTCTTTATACAGCAGAAGATCTTGAAGAGATAGAATGTTCAAATTCTCTACCAGGATTAGACCCTTATATACGCGGACCAAAAGCAACCATGTATGCTGGCAGACCCTGGACTGTACGTCAGTATGCCGGTTTTTCAACTGCAAAAGAATCAAATGCATTTTACAGAAAAAATCTTGCTGCAGGTCAAAAGGGACTTTCCATAGCCTTTGACCTGGCCACACACAGGGGTTATGATTCCGATCATCCCAGAGTAGTAGGAGATGTAGGAAAAGCCGGGGTTGCAGTCGACTCAATAGAGGATATGAAAATTCTTTTTGACCAGATTCCCCTGGACAAGATGTCTGTTTCAATGACCATGAACGGAGCTGTCCTGCCAATTCTTGCATCTTATATTGTTGCAGCAGAAGAACAGGGAGTTCCCCAGGATAAACTTGCAGGAACAATTCAAAATGATATTTTAAAAGAATATTTAACCCGTAATACATATATATATCCCCCTACTCCATCCATGAGAATTGTCTCTGATATCATCGGGTATTGCTCAAAAAATATGCCAAAATATAATACCGTGAGTATCAGTGGCTATCATATAATGGAGGCAGGAGCTAATTCTGTTTTACAGACCGCTTTTACGTTGGCCGACGGCCTGGAATATGTTAACGCTGCCATAAATGCTGGCCTTGCTATTGATGCTTTTGCACCGCGTCTCTCTTTTTTCTTTGGTATTGGAATGAATTTTTTCATGGAAATTGCCATGTTAAGAGCCGCCCGTTTTCTCTGGGCAGAAATAGTATCAAAATTCAATCCCAAAAATTCAAAATCAGCAGTACTGAGAACTCATTGTCAGACCTCAGGCTGGAGTCTCACAGAACAGGACCCATATAATAATGTAATACGCACAACCTTAGAGTGTCTCTCTGCTGTACTTGGCGGAACTCAGTCATTGCACACTAATTCTTTTGATGAAGCTGTCGGGCTTCCTACAGATTTTTCTGCCAGAATCGCGAGAAATACCCAGATTATCGTACAGGAAGAATCTCAGGCCTGTCGTGTAATTGATCCGCTTGGAGGTTCCTATTATATTGAGTCATTGACAAATGGGATTATCCAGGAATCAAGAAAAATCATGAAAGAGATCGAAGAGCTCGGCGGAATGGCAAAGGCTATTGAATCAGGTATGCCAAAGATGAGGATAGAAGAATCTGCGGCAAGAAAGCAGGCACGAATAGATATGGGTAAAGATGTAATAGTTGGTGTTAACAAATATAAACTGGAAAAAGAAGATACTCTTGATGTCCTTGAAATATCCAGCACCGTTCGTGATGAGCAGATCGCAATGCTTAATGCAATTAAAGAAAAACGGGATTCTGCCTCAGTTGCAAAGGCCCTGGGAAATGTGACGAACTGTGCTGAATCTGGTGGTAACCTGCTTGAAGCCTGCATACCGGCTGTAAGAGCAAGAGCTACTGTTGGTGAAATTTCAGATGCACTTGAAAAAGTATTTGGCCGTTTTGTAGCTACAACCCAGTGTATTTCAGGCATCTATTCTTCAGAATATGGAAATGACGAAAAGATATTATCACTTCAGAAAAGAACAGGCGATTTTCTGACAAAAGAAGGAAGACGTCCAAGAATACTCATGACCAAAATGGGACAGGATGGCCATGATCGTGGTGTTAAAGTTGTTGCTACCGCTTTTGCGGATCTTGGTTTTGACGTTGACATCAGCCCCATGTTTCAGACTCCTGAAGAAGCAGCCAAGATGGCTGTTGAAAATGATGTTCATGTTGTAGGAGCCTCAAGCCTTGCAGCAGGACATAAAACACTTATTCCACAGCTTATTAAAGCACTTAAAGATGAAAATGCTGACACTATCAAAGTCGTAGTCGGGGGTGTAATTCCTCCTGCAGATTATGGTTCTCTGTATGATGCAGGAGCCTCAGGCATATTCGGCCCTGGAACCCCTATAACAGAATCTGCAAATACTGTTTTAGATGCTATTGAAAAGGCTGTTTAATGCAGAATGATTATCAGTATTACGTAGACGGCGTACTTAACCAGGACAACAGAATGCTGGCAAAAACCATTACAATTATTGAAAGTTCTTTGCCGTTTCATCAGAAACTTGCTCAGACAATACTTAACCTCCTTGTTCCTTTTACAGGGAAGGCAGTACGTATCGGCATTACAGGAGTCCCAGGGGTTGGAAAAAGCACGTTTATTGAAAGCTTTGGTATGGCTCTTATTGGGATGGGGCATAAAGTTGCAGTACTGGCAATAGACCCTTCCAGCACAAGAACCGGTGGAAGTATAATGGCAGACAAGACACGCATGGAAAAACTTGCCACACATAAAATGGCATTTATCAGGCCATCTCCATCAGGAGGTACTCTCGGAGGTGTGGCCAAAAAAACCAGAGAAGCCATTATACCATGTGAAGCAGCAGGTTATGACGTGATCATAGTAGAGACTGTGGGAGTAGGCCAGTCTGAAACTACTGTAGCTTCCATGGTCGATTTTTTTCTGGTATTGATGATTCCAGGAGCAGGAGATATGCTTCAGGGAATAAAAAAAGGAGTTCTGGAAATAGCTGATGCACTTGCTATTAATAAAGCAGATGGAGATAATCTGCAAAAAGCTGAAATGGCCAGAAAAGAATATGAAGCAGCTTTTTATCTTTTAAGACCGGTTTCAACAAACTGGAAACCCCCTGTTTTAATCTGTAGTGCCCTTGAATCAATGGGATTAAAGAAAATATGGGACACTATTCTGGCTCACAGGGAAAAACTGATCGGGACAGGGGAGTTTAAATTAAAACGAAAAAAACAGGCTGTGGCCTGGATGCGATCTATTCTCGAAGAAGGAATTAAGAACAGATTCTATCAGAACAAAAATGTGAAAAAGCTGCTGCCACAAATCACTGCAGATGTGGAAAAAGGAATAATTACACCCACTTCAGCGGCCTACAAACTCCTTTTGGCGAATAAGTAACAGCTCTGAAAAATTAAACTATACGAAAGGAATAATCAATGGGAATTACTGAAGACAAGATCAATGATTTCAAGGAAAAATCAAAAAAAATACTGCAGATGGGCGGTGAAAAAGCTGTTGAAAAATTTAAGGCAAAAGGAAAACTGACTGCTCGTGAACGGCTTGATTATTTTTTTGATCCAGGAACATTTCATGAAATTGATATGTTTGTAAAGCATCATTGTTCAAATTTTGGCATGGAAAAAGTTGAAATACCGGCAGACGGTGTAATAACAGGGCATGGACTTGTAAATGGAAGACATCTATTTGCATTTGCTCAGGATTTTACAGCAAGGGCTGGGAGCCTTGGAGAGATGCACGCAAAAAAAATATGCAAGGTTATGGATCTGGCATTAAAGGCTGGCGTTCCATTTGTAGGACTTAACGATTCCGGAGGAGCCAGGATACAGGAAGGTGTGGAAGCTCTATCCGGATATGGCGAGATTTTTTTTAGGAATTCAGCTGCATCAGGGACTATTCCGCAGATTTCGGCTATTATGGGACCCACAGCCGGAGGTGCTGTTTATTCACCTGCAATGACAGATTTTGTTTTTATGGTAAAAAATTCCAGCTATATGTTCATAACAGGCCCGGCAGTTATCAAAACTGTTACAGGGGAAGATATATCTTTTGAAAATCTTGGCGGAGCAATGACGCATAATGAAAAAAGCGGTGTTGCGCATTTTGCCTGTGAAAACGATCAAGATACACTTGATCAGATGAGAACCCTTCTTTCCTATCTCCCGTCAAATAATATGGAAGATCCTCCGATTATTGAAACAGGAGATGACCCCAAACGGACATCTCCTGAGTTAGACAAGATTATTCCAGATAGCCCCAACAGAGCATATGATATGAAAAAAGTTATCGCTTCCATAGTAGATAATGGCGATTTTTTCGAACCACATAAATATTTTGCAAAAAATATTATTACCTGTTTTGCGCGACTTAACGGAAGATCAATAGGAATTATAGCAAATCAACCAAGATTTATGGCAGGATGCCTCAATATTGATGCTTCTGACAAAGCCACACGCTTTATCCGTTTTTGCGATGCTTTTAATATACCCATGCTCACTATAGCAGACGTACCCGGATATCTTCCAGGCAGTGATCAGGAATGGGGAGGAATTATCAGGCACGGAGCAAAACTCCTCTGGTGTTATTCTGAGGCAACCGTTCCAAAGCTTCTTCTTGTAACCCGAAAAGACTACGGAGGGTCATACCTTGCTATGTGTTCCAAACATCAGGGAGCAGATCTGGTTTTCGCATGGCCGACTGCTGAAATAGCTGTTATGGGTGCATCCGGAGCTGCTAATGTAATTCATGCAAAGGAGATTAAAAACGCAGATGACCC
>JAUVKE010000387.1 GCA_030592105.1 Desulfobacteraceae bacterium | reverse complement strand
TGCATTACCTCTTATTTTAATATGCCTCTTAATATGTATACTGCTTGCATTGACGAGTTCGTACATTTTAAAAGTTCCTCTTTTTTTATCTTTTACAACAATTGTGAACCTTCCTGGCTTAGTACCTTACTCCTGAAACCCTGTTATAAAAAACAAGAAAACTTTGAGGTATCATTATAAACTTAATCTGTTACCTCTCTTGAAAATTGGACTGATTATTTTTGGTTTTGGGTTGCGGGCGTAGCACGCCTTGGAGTATAAGTGGTGTAATTGTTATGCAAAAAAAATATGTAATTATTCAGTTGATATGCATAGCTTCAGGTATAATGCTGAAGCATTTCTGGAATCATCACCGCTGAATAGCTATAAAGGGTCTCCTAAAAATATCAGGGAGTAAAAATAGATGAATAGATATCCAGGGCCGGCTATAAACAGCTTTTTGGATGATATAAAAAAAAAAGAGGGGGGAGATGCTGTTGCACTTTTAAAGGAGAAAGCATTCAAGCCTGCCGGTATACTTTTTAACAGCACTGATAACTTTCCTTTTAATGATTATTCTTTTCTGAAAATGACGCTGGAAATTCCGTCAATACACCTTGAATTTGCAAAATTTATTTTTGAAAATGCAAAAGTAAAAAGTGACCAGCTTTTCTATCTGGTACTCTTTATTTCCCTGGCCATTGAACATGGGAATATCCGGGTTGTCATTGATAAAGACTTTTTGAATTTTGAAAACCGCCTTGCAGATTACAGATCAGGCTTTGACCCGGATACCCCCCACGAAATTACCGATTTTTACGAAAGATTAAATAAAATTTTTAAAAATGGAATTGATGACCTGAAAAAAACCATATGCTCAAATAAAGATATCTTTGGTGAATATGAATCCAGGGCGCCATTTTATTGTTCACCCGATATGAAATATGTTTATACTCAGCAAAAATACATTTATGAAAAAAGATTTTTATCTGCCCTGGGTACCAGAATTTCAACTCCTGTTAATTCACAATATTCCAATGTAATTGATGTCGATATCTGGCCTCGGCTAAATTTTAATGCTGCTCAAAAGATAGCCCAATCTATTTCTGATGGTATTACTCCTGACAAGTCCGGCTTTAAGCTGAATAATGGACAAAAAAATGCCATTATTTCCTCCCTTTTGAACCGGTTTTCTCTTATCAGCGGCGGACCCGGAACCGGCAAAACAACCACCGCAGTAAATATTATCCGGGCAATTTTATTAAGCCTTGCTCCGGAAAAACGGGGGGAGGTATCCATGGTACTTGCAGCTCCCACAGGCCGTGCAGCAAACCGTATGTCGGAAAGTATTGAAAACTCATTATTAAACTTTCCTTTTGTTTCTAAAAACAGGGAAGATGTCGATGGCTTCATTAAATCCAATGGTATGACAATGCATCAGTTACTTGGCCTTGGTTATTCTTCTAAACTACCTGGATATGATCTTAACAACAGATTTCCCTATGACATCATACTGATTGACGAAGCATCCATGGTCGATCTTAAAATGATGACCTGGCTTCTGGAGGCTGCCCCTGCACATGCCAAGGTTATTATGCTGGGCGACAAGGACCAGCTCCCATCCGTTGAAACCGGAGCATTACTGGGGGATATGATCCCGAAAAAAGGGACAAATATTCTTTCTGAACATATTACTTTTTTAGACGAATCCTACAGATTTAATTCCAGAACGGGAATCGGAAATCTTGCCGGTGCGTTAAATGCCGGTAATTATGAGCTTGCCATGGCGGCATTTGAAACAGAGAAGAACATCAGATTCCATTCATCCGAAGATGACTTTAGTATTCTGAAATCACTGGAAAGAGTATATTCTTTAAGGTGGGGAATGAGCAAATTATGCAGGGTCGATTTTGGTTATAATGAAATACCTGATAATATCGGGTTGATTAATGACATCTTTGATATTTTTTCCCACCGTATTATTTTATCCCCTTCAAGATACGGCATACTCGGTATCAACTGCATAAATAATAAAATATCAGGCAACTTCTCTTTTAAAGATATATATGCGGGAAAACCTGTAATGATTACGCAAAATGATTACTCTGTGGGACTGTTTAATGGAGACCGGGGTCTTATATTCAGCTTCAGGCAAAACAGGGTTGAGAAAAAACAAACAGGTAGTTTCAAGGGTGAAATTGCCGGTGCCGGTAATGGGCCCAGAATCTTTGCAGCAGTTTTTCCAGGTTTAAGCAGATATGAAAAAGATGGAGAAATTATCACCCTTCCCTACAAACTTGTTTTCCCGGGGAGTCTCCCCCCCCATGAGACCTCCTATGCCATGACCATACATAAGAGTCAGGGATCGGAATTCACCGATGTTCATATGGTTATAGGTAAAAACTGCGGCTCTTTATTGTCCAGGGAGATTTTATATACGGGACTTACAAGAGCTAAAGAAAAATGTGATATTTACTCTACCAAAAAAAGATTAAAAACTGCAATTGCAGGACGGGTCGTAAGGCATAGCGGCATCAGGGAAGGACTTGCAATATGATTTTTCTTTAAAAAATATTTTTCCCATAAAAATAATATTTCTTTGTTATTATAATATAATAAATATATATTAATATTTTCGGTAACTATTCAGCGAATATGTACGGCAACAGGTATAATCTGATTAAACCATGAAAAACTCACGTCTAAGAGGTCGTAAAGAAAGAATCTGTTAAAAATATAAGCTTGCGTAATAGTATATCAGAAAATAAGGTCAATAAATTCAGCTCTGATGGATTCTTTCTTAACGCTCTCTAATCCGTTCAAACAATTTCAAATGTTTTAATCAGATCATACCTGCTGCGTATCTTAAAT
>JAUVKE010000312.1 GCA_030592105.1 Desulfobacteraceae bacterium | reverse complement strand
GCGAAACTCGTTCGTGCCTCACTCAAGATTCTAACCTGACACTACTGAGTCTATTGCTGAAATTCGACCCAGCTCTAAAATTATTTATATGAACATCTATAAATAACAAATTCTGTTCATTTACAAGCTTTATTATAGTATAAAATGGTTATAAGTGCGTGTCAATTAACAAATAGAAAGCCTGTAAAATATGTGAATAAATCATATCGGGTTTGGTTTTATCTCGCTCATTTAGTGCTGAGTGTTGAGTTGTGAGTATTGAGAAAAAACCGTTTAAGGCTGCCGTGTATTTAAAACATTTCATACTTTACAAGTCTTCCGTCTAAACCTGCGTTTCGTAATGGTTTTTTCCATGTTGGTTTAAGGCCGATTTTTTTTATCATCTCCCTGTTTCCAAAAAAAAGATAAACATTGGACCCCTTACATCGTTTTTTTAAAAAATCACCCAGATTTTTATAAAAAGCTTCTATTCCGGTGTCGTCTTTGAGGCGGATACCATATGGGGGGTTAGAAATGATCAGACTATTTTCAATGCCGGATAATTCATGGATATTTTTTTTAGAGATGATTATTTTGTCACCATCAGGGAGACAGCGGCAATTGGCAGTGGCTGCATTTACCGCATATTGTTCTTTATCACTCCCTTTGATCAAATCTTTTGGCAGTTGCCGTATTTTTTTGTCTGATTGTGTTTTAATTTTTTTCCAAAGATTCCCGTCAAAATCGGGTAAGAAGCTAAAACCAAAACGATTTCGTAAAAAACCGGCGGGAATTAAGCAGGCATGCATCATTGCTTCACAAAGAAGTGTTCCTGAACCACACATGGGGTCATAAAGAGGCTGTTCACCATTCCATTCTGAAAGTGCCAGAATTGCGGCGGCAAGTGTTTCCTGCATGGGGGCCTCAACTGTTTCGCGCCTGTATCCACGGCGATGTAAGGAACCGCCTGAAGTATCAAAACTGATTGTCCCCTGTTCTTTTTCAATGTGAAGATTCAACCATATATCAGGAGATTTTCCATCCACATTGGGGCGGCTGCCGTACTTATCTCTGAAAAGATCAACCACAGCGTCCTTTAAGCATAAAGATGCAAACTTGGAATGCCGAATATTATTGTTCCCTGAAACATTAGCGAAAATTCCAAAGGTATCCTGGAGTGAAAAAAAAGCTGTCCAGTCAATTGCTTTACCAGCATTGTAAAGATCGTTACGATTCCGGCAGGTAAATGTTGCGAGTGGCGCCAAAACTCTTGTGAGAAGACGGGCATTATAATTGATAGTATAAAGAGCCGCCTGATCCGCTGAAAAATGGATTCCGCGAAATCCGCGTTTTAGTTGCACTGCACCAAGGGACCCAAGTTCTTTTTCAGCAAGGCTTTCAAATTCCCCTGGAATTTGAGCAAAATACCGTCCGTTTTTTTGATACAAAAATAAACTCATTTACAAGGCATTCTCCTGTTTTTTATAATTCTTTGTCAGTAGTGTCGGTTAAAATCTTGCGTGAGGGAAGTTTAATTGTTTTTGTAGTGTATTGAATAAATTTATTCGTAATATCTGAAAAAACAATTAAACTTCCCGTATTTCGTTTATTGCAATTTCCTGTCCGAATACCACTGATTCTTTTATATGAAAGTCTATATATAACCTGTAATGTGAATAATTATACAAAATATGGCTGATTGTACAACAAATTACATACTTGACGAATTGGGCCGATTTTTTTATAATTTTCTTTGAGTTGGCTATAACACCGGTCATTAGTAGGGGCAATCCCTTGTGGTTGCCCATTGCTGGCATATATTAGGATAATAGGAGATATTGAAAAGTGTCTATTTTTTTACAAAAGGTGTAAATTTTGGCGGATTTAATAAAGTTAATCAGGCTTATCAGAGAAATAAGGGATGATGCAGGGACCTGCAAACGCTGCGGCAGTTGCCAGGCTGTTTGTCCCGTATATGCGCAAACAGGACTGGAATCTGATGTGGCCAGGGGAAAACTGACCCTTTTAGAAGGATTGGAACAGGAAATGTTTAAAAACCCAAAGGGCGTTTTAAAACGTCTGGATCGGTGTCTTTCCTGCGGGTCATGCGTTGTTAATTGTCCCAGAAATGTAAATATCCTTGAAATATTTATTAAATCCCGCGTGGCCATCACGGATTTCACGGGTCTTTCCATGGTAAAAAAAATAATTTTAAGGTGGGGTCTGTCATACCCCCGACGATTCGATTATTTTCTTAAATCTGTTTCACTGGTTCAAAAATTATTCATGAAACCGGCTGGGAATCAGTCGGGCACATTCTGCGTCAGGCGATTTTCCCCTTTTTTCAGAAACCGGCATTTTTTCGCACTGGCAAATCCACAAAAATATGGTAAAGCAGAGCCATTAAACCTAAGCTCTGAAAAGAATAAATCGATTTTTTCAGGGTGTATTATCAGAAAATTTCTCCCTGGTATTGCAAGGGCTTCCATGGATGCTTTAATTTTTAATAATGTCAAAGTTGTCTCTTCTGACAGGGAAGGCTGCTGTGGTTTCCCTGCTATTATGGCAGGAGACAGGGTTACCTTTAACATGCTTGTCCAATATAATCTCGCAAAATTTGAATCCCTGAAATTTGATTACCTTGTTACATCCTGCGCAACCTGTACCTTTGCTATTAAAAAAATCTGGCCGATGATGGCAAAAGATTCCAGAATAAATTCGGAGAGGGTTGCGGCTTTGGCGAAAAAAACCATCGATATTAATCAGTTTCTTGTTTTAAATGGGGAATTAAAAGAGATTAAGAAAGAGGATAAAAAACCTGTTATAGTAACCTACCATGACCCGTGCCATCTTAAAAAATCCCTTGGTATTGCAAAAGAACCAAGAGAAGTAATCTGTGCAAATAAAAATTACATATTAAAGGAAATGGAAAATGCAGACAGATGTTGTGGATTCGGGGGAAGTTTTAACTTAAGGCATTATAGTTTGTCCAGCAGGATAGGTGTGGAAAAACAGAGAGATATCATGGCAACCGGATGCAGTATTGTAGCTTCCGGCTGCCCTGCCTGCATAATGCAGATTTCAGATTTTGTTTCAAAAGCACAGGAAGATATTATTGTAAAACATCCTGTGGAAGTTTATATGTCTTAGGCAGATTTTGCTATTTTTGATGCTATATCAGCGAAAACCTTTGCAGCCTGAGAATCGGCATATTTGTCCTGAAAAGAGATCCCTGCATCTGCTGAAGAGACAATATTATGATCAAAGGGAATTCTTCCAAGAAATTTAAGCCCGGTATCCGCTGCTGTTTTTTCTCCGCCCCCTGAACCAAAAAGTTCAAGGACTTCACCGCAATGGGGGCAGGTGGAGCCGCTCATGTTCTCAATAATTCCCACGATATCCATTTTTACTATTTTGCAAAAATTGATCGATTTTCTTACATCGGCAAGGGAAATTTCCTGGGGTGTGGTTACAATAATAGCCTTTGCGTCGGGAACTGTCTGGGCCACTGTGAGTGGCTCATCCCCTGTGCCGGGAGGGGCATCAATAATCAGAAAATCGAGATCACCCCAGTCAACATCGCCAATAAACTGAGTTATTGCAGAATGTTTAACAGGCCCCCGCCATATAATT
>JAUVKE010000233.1 GCA_030592105.1 Desulfobacteraceae bacterium | reverse complement strand
CTGAAGGGAGGAGGACAGAAATGATTTTGTAAAATATAAGGCCTGTGAGACTGCCGAGAACAAGACATGGGGCAAATATTCCACCTGAACCTCCAAAACCAAGGGTAAGAGAAGTGGCGAACATTTTAGCCATCAGTGCTAATAATAAAATCGGAAGACCGCAGGTAAATGTACTTGTGATCATTTCCCTTATGGAATGATAGCCTTCACCTAGAACCACAGGGAAAAAATATCCGATTATTCCCACAGCACAGCCGCCAATGGCTGCCCGCACAACCAGAGGAGTTTTAACTTTTTTAGACAAGCTACTTGTTGTTCTTAAAAACTTTGTGAACAAAACCGAGGCTAATACTGTAAATAGGGATAGCCCGATACATGCCATGATATCAGGGAATCTAACATCAAAAAACTGATGGGGAAAAGCTATCTGGTCTCCTCGAAGAAACCGGCTGATTTCCGTGCCGGCTACTGAGGCTATGGCTATGGGAGCAATATTGGCAGATCTCCATCCCCCAAGAATTACTTCAATGGTAAAGACCATCCCTGCGATGGGGGCATTGAATATGGAAGAAATAGCACCGGCTGAACCGCATGCAAGGAGAGTGATCCGCTGTCGGTCATTCATGGAAAAAAAGTTTGCGATATTAGAGCCAATGGCAGCGCCACTCATTACCACAGGTGCTTCAGGACCTGCGGAACCCCCACTTCCTATTGTTAAAAAACTTGAAACAAGTCTGGAAAAACTTGACCTGAAGCGTAAAAGGCCTCCGTGACGGGAGACACTATAGATTACTTCAGGGACGCCATGGCCAGCCCCTTCTTTAACAATTTTTTCCAGAAAAAGAGCGGACATAAGAGCTCCCAATGCAGGAAAGATAAATGCCCACCAGTGGTGCCGGATTGGATAGAAAAATGCAAAGGCAATATGAAGAAAATGATTTAGAGCCACTGCTGCTATACCGCTGCACATTCCGATGATAGAACCGATAAAGATCAATAACATACGGTCGTCAGAATGGAAAAAATTTAGTTTTGTCGGGCGTTGCAATGAAGATAATATTTTCATGGGACGTTAACCTAAAAAATATTTGCAGTATTTTGATCGGCCTCTGTTTCAGCAAATTTTGTAAAAAGTTTTTCCTGTTGTGGTGTTGACTTGAGAAAAGTTATAAAGTCGTCATTACGCAGACGAAAAGATAGTTCCGAAAGAAGCTGGAGATGAATCGGCAGCGTGGGGGAAAGCAGGATAAACAGAACAAAAACATATTTATCGTCAACAGCATTAAATTCCAAAGGTTTGTCCAGAAAACATGTGCTTATAAGTGGCGATTTTAAGGCTTTCAGCATTGGACTGCGGGGATGTGGAATTGCAACCCCTTTGCCCACACCCGTCGATGCTATATGTTCTCTTTCCATCAGTTTTTCATATAACTCGGGTTTCATAGTGGCCGGCAGGGTTGTTATTTTATCAACAGCATCTTTTAATGCAGTCTCAGTCTTATCCCCTGTAATATTATAGAGGACATCTCCTGCTTTTATAGCATCCATAAGTCTTTGCGGTTCATCCTGATTATCTTCAATATTATTCTTTTCACGTTTGTAAAGTAACATATTATGCTGTTTAGCCCATTTGACAATAACCGTTTTATTAAAACTGCAAATATTCCCTTTTTTTATATGCACAGGAATTTTTCCCTCGCGTACCCACCGCAAAATAATATCCGGAGATAGAGTAAGACGCTTGGCGAATTCATGTAAAGAAAGATCCATAATGGCTTAACCTGAGTATCTATATCTTGTATTTTTATTTATAATGCTCTAAATTATTAAAAAAATACCTAAAGTATTCTTAAACATGCTAAAATACAATTAGTTGCTTGATAAATCAAGCATATTAATTTGAAATATTTTGTAACTGATAGCTCTGCTTATGGCATCCATGCTGCTGATTTATTTTTTAATCCTTTAGCCCTTATTCTGGATATTGGGGACAAAGGGAGGCTTGTTTATGAATATAAATTACTGTCATTTTTGTGGTACTTTTTTGAAAATAAGAACGATTAAGGATTCTAAAAGATTTTATTGTGAAAAATGTGATCGTATTCATTATGCGAATCCCACTGTGGGAGTGGCGGTTATTCTCCTTGATAAGGACAGATTGCTTTTAGTAAAACGTTCGGGTTCTTATAGTGGAATGTGGTGTATCCCCTGCGGGCATGTTGAGTGGGGTGAAGATGTCAGGATGGCAGCGCAGCGGGAATTCAAAGAAGAGACTGGGCTGGATGTGGAAGTCGGTCCTGTTTTTGACGTACATTCAAACTTTCATGATCCAGGGAAACAGACTGTGGGGATATGGTTTATCGGCAAAAATACTGGCGGAAAATTAAAAGCAGGTTCGGATGCTGTGGATGCCCGTTTTTTCCCTCTGGATACTTTACCGGAGAATATAATGGCATTTCCCACTGATATGAAAATATGCAGCAGGCTTAAGGCGGCTGGCAAAGATAAAAAAGGTGAAAACAGTGGATTACCCGGCGGGTTTTAAAAAATATTTCCTCGGTTTTTTTTCAGTAATTTTGGTTTTTCTTTGTATGGGTTCATATGCAAATGGATATGTTCTTCACGGCTCCCATCTCCTTGAGTTGATGTCGAAAAAAGTGGGGAAAAGTAAAGGACTCCTTGTCTCACAAAAATTGATAATTTATAATTCTGCAGATGGGGAAAAACCTTTGGAGTTTGCTGAAACTTTAAGCTATTTATTTCCTGAAAATTTTCGATCAGATATAGTAGCTGAAAATACCCGGAGGTATCATGTGCTGTCGAATAATTTATCCATAACCCTGGTCGACGGTCAGATAACTTCTGAAATTGAAACGGAGCTCGATTATTATAAAGATATAATCCTTTATAATTCCAGAGAATTATTGGAAAACAGGCTTGCAGATCTTGGAGTCGATTGTTCTGTTTCCAGTCTGGGGCGGCTTGATGGAAAAGTTGTTTATATAATCGGCTCTGAATATCCGGGGATAACAGTTTCCCAGTTGTGGATAGACAAAGAGACATTTATGCCTGTGAGATGGATATTGGTACCCTGTGAAATCGATTCCAGGGAAGAATTACTGGATATACGTTATCTTTCCTGGAAGAAAATCGGCCATGTATGGTATCCTGGGGAGATAGAATTCTATCAGAACAATCTTTTATTTCGGAAGATTATTGTAGAAAAAATTGAACCTGATCCGATATTTTCCAAAAATAGATTTAACATCAATCGTGTAAAAACTGCTTATAGCCTGAATGTTCCTGATTTGCCGGAGAAATCAGGCGGGTTGGATGAGGTTCAAAGAGCCATTGAAAAATTTAAAAAAATATATGAATAGCCCTGTTGGTTTTATCCTGAAAAACGGTACTTTGATTTCTGCTTTTTTCTTATTTTTTTCTCCTTTTGCTTATTGCAACGGTGCAAATGATCTTGTTGAATTGTTTGATACGGGGGGGATTAACTGGAGCAAAGGGATAGTTGAGGCCAAGGGGACAAGTGAGCCATTTTCGAATATATCTTCCCATGAAAAAATAGAGAATGAGTCCATAAAATTGGCAAAACAGGATGCCTTGAATCATCTTTTTGAAACAGTAAAAGAGGTGAGGATAAATTCAGGATTAAAAGTTGGTCAGTTGATAATGAAAAATGATTTGCTCTATTCAAAGGTGGAGGAGATGATTGGAGCTGCTCAACTTGTAAAACAGAAATATTTGTCTGATGGAACCGTGGAAATTGTTCTGCAGATGAGTCTATACGGAGGATTTACACAACTTTTTCTTCCCCCTGGTATAAGGCAGATTGAACCGATTAAACAGATTGGTTCCAAAGGTTCTTTTCCCGTAAAAGTACCGTCCGAGGCTGTTTTTACGGGGCTTGTGGTTGATACGAGGGGTCTTCATCTGGACCCTGCCATGGTTATTAGTATAATGGATGAAACAGGGAAAAAAGTTTATGAGTCAGCCTTTGCCGGGCGTGAGTTTGCTGTTCAGCACGGGATGTGTGGATACGCACACTCCTTTGATTATGCTTTAAAAGACCCAAGGGTTGCAAATAATCCTTTAATAGTGAAGGGTTTAAAAGTAGAGAACAGGAAATTTGACATTGTTATTAGTAATGCTGATGCGGCTAAAGTTCGAAAAACTTCCGATAATCTCACTTTTCTGAAAAAATGCAGCGTGATTATTCTGATTGATGGCTTTAAAGGGGAATTGAATTAATATAAGGTGCCTAAAGCGGCAAAGCCGCAGTTGTCAGTTGTCAGCACTGGAGGTTATTTTGAAATTTGAGGATTTGTAAGTATGGAAGAGATCTTCACGATTATGTGCAGATTTGTATAAACATTTTCAAGATATTAAAGATTTTGGGTTTCCTCCTCGTTTCTAAGGAAGATAAATTAGTATCGATATGCTTTTACTGACAACT
>JAUVKE010000162.1 GCA_030592105.1 Desulfobacteraceae bacterium | reverse complement strand
TTAGAAAATTGCAAAAAAGAAAATACGTGAAGTTTAATTGTTTTTTCCGCTATTGCGAATAAATTTCTTGAATTTCTAAGTTTGCTCAGCCAAAATTTCGAAACTCGTTCGTGCCTCACTCAAACAATCGCAATTTTTTGGCTACGCTGCACTAAGAAATTCTACGAAATTTATTCAATACGCTACAAAAATAATTAAACTCCCCTCACTCAAGATTCTAACCGGACACTACTGAAAAAAAGCAGGCTATTATAATGAAAAAGAGACTTCCTATTATCGGTATTACCATGGGGGATCCTGTGGGAATAGGCCCTGAAATTATTCTTTCTGCACTTGAAGATCCTGCCATATATGACCTATGCAGGCCTGTTGTGTTTGGAGATTTTGCAGTCCTTGAAAATGCTAAAAAATATACAGGGAGCAAACTTAAGATTTCACCTGTGGATAAACCTGATGCAAAAATATTCAGGCACGGAATAATTAATCTAATAAATTTGTCAAAACTTGACCCCTGCGAAATCATACCAGCAAAACCGACGCCGCAAACAGGGAGGGTAATGACCGATTATATTACAGCTGCTGCTGACATGGCTGTAAGCGGAGATATTGCCGGGATTGCAACATGTCCCATAAACAAGGTTGCCATGCAAATGGGTGGAAGTGAATTCACGGGGCATACAGAACTTTTGGCAGATCAAACAAAAAGCACAAATTTTGTTATGATGCTGGCAGGTGATAGATTGCGCGTGGCTCTTGTAACCATTCATAAACCTTTAAAACAGGTTCACAAAATAATATCAGAAGAAAAAATTTTGCAGACTATACGGATTGTTAATACTTCCCTGCAAGAACGCTTTGGTTTTAAAAATCCAGTAATTGCAGTTGCAGGATTAAATCCCCATGCAGGAGAGGATGGACTTTTTGGTGATGAGGAAAAAAGAATCATTGCCCCTGCAATAGATCGGGCAGTAAAAGAGGGGATTACTGTTAAAGGAGCATTTCCTCCTGACACGGTATTTTATCATGCAATAAATGGAAACTACCATGCTGTCATATGTATGTATCACGATCAGGGTCTGATTCCGTTTAAACTGATACATTTTCAAGATGGAGTAAATACTACTCTGGGGCTTCCAATAATACGAACGTCGGTTGATCATGGCACGGCTTATGATATTGCAGGGACTGGAAAAGCAGATCCAGGGAGTCTTATCGCAGCAATCGGGATGGCTGCTGACCATGGCAGGAATTTTTTTGCACGGGGCATATAATTACATATTGTAACTATTCAGCGTTGCTGATTTAAGATACCTGTTGCCGTACATCTTAGCTGAATAGTTACTACATATTTTTTATAAATTAAGGCAGTAGTGTCCGGTTAGAAAATTGCAAAAAAGAAAATACGGGAAGTTTAATTGTTTTTTCCGCTATTGCGAATAAATTTCTTGAATTTCTAAGTTTGCTCCGCCAAAATTGCGAAACTCGTTCGTGCCTCACTCAAACAATCGCAATTTTTTGGCTACGCCGCACTAAGAAATTCTACGAAATTTATTCAATACGCTACAAAAATAATTAAATTCCCCTCACGCAAGATTCTAACCGGACACTACTGAATTAAAACCCCTTAAAAAATAAATTTACAGAACCGGTTACATTAGGTTCCCAACGTCGTTGCTCCAGCCTTCTTTTGTGACGTAATAAGTAAGAGAGATCAACCTCTGACCTCTCTTGCCCCTATCCATCCTCAAAATCTTCAGGAGAATCAATTGAAAGTATTCATCAATACCGATCTATTATCAAACCTGGTAAACCATTATCTAACGCCTTTAAAAAAGGATAATTTTTTTAAAGAGATCATAAACAACACAAAATTCAGTTTATGGGTTTCCGCATCCTCTGTACAGGCAGTTTTAAATGATTTTTTAAAACAGCCGGAAATCCCAGAGGGCGATGGGGTTTACAAATTTATCAAAAAACATTTTTCCATCATTCCTCTTAGAGGATCGATTTTTGAAAATGCTTTACAGCAAAAAGGAATGGACTTTGAAACAAAAATAAATATTGCTTCGGCAATCTCTTTTAAGATTGATTACATACTGACCAATAATAAAAGTACCTTTGCAGATGTTGATATCCCGGTTCTTACACCAGAGGAACTGTTTGAAAATGATTCCCCATGGAAAATAAAAGAAGTCCCCTTTCTCGACCTGAAGGCCCATCACCATCTCGTATATAATGAAATCGATGACAGGCTCTATGATATTATCACTAACACAGGTTTTGTGCTGGGTAAGCATGTGGATGAATTTGAAGAGAGGTTTGCAGCGCTCCAGGAAACAAAATATGCTTTGGGGGTTTCAAGTGGAACAGCTGCCCTGCATGTGGCGCTAATGGCTTTGGGCATCGGAATCGGCGACAGGGTAGTTGTGCCGGTTAATACTTTTATTGCGACTGCAGAGGCGGTCTCTCTTACTGGAGCGACTCCGGTATTTGTCGACTGCGACAGGTATAATAATATTGATATCAAACAACTGGAAAGGCTTTTTACCGAGGCGATAAACAATAATATTAAACTTCCCGCAGCCGTGATCCCTGTCCATTTGTACGGTCAGCCTGCTAATATGAACCGCCTCATGGAACTGTCTGAAAAATTTGGGTTTTACCTGGTTGAAGATTGCTGCCAGGCGCATCTTGCATCATTAAACAATAAGAAAGTCGGCAATTTTGGAGCTTTCGGGGCTTTCAGCTTTTATCCCGGGAAAAATCTGGGGGCATACGGCGAGGCTGGAGCAATTGTCACCAATGACGAGAATCTGTATAAAAAAGCCAAAATGCTGCGGCAGCACGGAGAACTGACAAGGTACAACCATGAAGTAATCGGCCACAATTACAGGATGGAGGCAATTCAGGGGGCAGTGCTGGCTGCCAAACTTGATCACCTGGTTCAATGGACTCAAAAAAGGAAAAAAAATGCATGGCTCTACAATGAGCTCCTGGCTGATCTCAAGGGGATTAAAACACCGGTTGAGTTTGAGCCGGGATCATCTGTTTATCATCTTTATGTGATTGAAACTGACAACCGGGACAGGCTGCAAAAACACCTCCAGGAAAACGATATCGCCACGGGGCTCCACTATCCTGTCCCACTGCATCTACAGAAGGCATACGCAAATTTACAATACTCACAGGGAGATTTTCCCTGCGCTGAGGAAAAATCAAAAAAAATCCTCTCCCTCCCCATGTATCCGGAACTTAACGAAAATCAGATAGAATTTGTTTGTAATAAAATCAGACAATACCTGTAACCGTGACTGCCTGACTTAAATTTGTAAATTAGAAGTTGGTGAGACACCTCAATACCATAAAACCGGATTTCTAATTTCAACATAAACAGGAAACAGACTACCATGAAAAAAGATATCAACGTTATTGCCCCTGATGTCAAACTTGGAAAGGGTGTTAAAATCTATAATTTTGTGAATCTTTACGGGTGTGAGATTGGAGACGAAACCAGAATCGGAGCCTTTGTGGAGATTCAAAAAAATGTCATCATAGGCAAGCGGTGCAAAATCCAGAGCCACACCTTTATCTGCGAGGGTGTAAAAATTGAGGATGAG
Source organism: Desulfobacteraceae bacterium (assembly GCA_030592105.1). Next base: position 2,629 of record JAUVKE010000162.1, on the reverse strand, counting down.
GTTATGGTCGCCCACGGCGTTATGTTCATAAATGACAAAGACCCAGGTGCGGTGAACCCTGACGGATCAATAAAAACCGAACAAAACTGGGTTTGCACCCCGACACTGATAAAAAAAGGAGCTTCCATCGGAAGCAATGCCACCATTATGTGCGGCATAACCATCGGAGAGGGAGCACTCATCGGCGCAGGTGCAGTGGTAACCAGAGATGTTCCTTCTGCTAGCATAGTAACAGGAAGTCCTGCAAGAATATTAAGGAGAAAATAGAATGCTTAAGGTTGGAGTAATAGGATGCGGATACTGGGGCCCTAATCTGATTAGAAATTTTATTCAGTTAAACGGAAGTGATGTAGTTCGGGTGGCAGACCTTGATCAGGACAGATTAAAGCATATGCAGAACTTATACACGGGAATTCAGACCACCACAGATTACAAAGAAATCATTTTAGATCCGGAAATCGACATAGTCGCCGTGGCCACACCTGTAAAAACCCATTTTACTTTCGGCAAAGAGGCGCTGATGGCCAAAAAACATGTTTTTATTGAAAAACCGATTGCGGCTTCGGTCAGCCAGGTTGAAGAACTTATTGATCTGGCTCAAAAAAACAAACGCAAACTAATGGTTGGCCATACCTTTGAGTATACGGCAGCAGTGAGAAAGATGAAAGAAATCATAGATTCCGGCGACCTGGGAGAGATCTACTATATCAGTTCCCAGAGGCTGAATCTTGGACTTTTTCAGCAGGATATAAACGTATTATGGGATCTTGCTCCCCATGATATTTCGATTATACTTTATCTCCTGGGGTGTGAACCGGAATCTGTCAGTGCCATTGGTTCATCACATGTTAATCCTGCCATTGAGGATGTAGCTATTTTGACCATGAGGTTTCCAAATAATCTCATCGCTTTTATTCAGACCAGTTGGCTGGATCCGGATAAAATCAGAAAAATGACAATTGTGGGAAGTAAAAAAATGATGGTTTACGATGATGTTCAGCCCACGGAAAAAATCAGGATCTATGACAAGGGGGTTGAACTTCCCCAGCATTACGACACATTTGCCGAGTTTCATTATTCTTATAAATATGGTGATATTATTATACCTAAAATTGAAGGGGGGGAACCGATCCGGACGGAGCTGAAACATTTTATAGATTGTATTAACAATGATAAAACCCCTGTAAGTGATGGTGCCAGCGGCCTGCGGGTCATAAAAATACTGGAAGCGGCCCAGAACTCCATTGAAAAAAAAACCATAAAGACGTGCGGGCGTAAGGAGAAATCAATCAATGTATAATCAGCAGGTTAATATAATAGCAAAGGCTCTTATGCTGTTCGACGCCTCAATTATTGTTGTTTCGGGCTATTCTGCTTATTATTTAAGTCTTGTTTACAGGCATGCAAACCTGCTTGTCATCTCTTCCTATCAGGTTCTCGGTTCCATTTTATGTATCCTGTTTATTAATAATTATTTAATGGACAGATTCGGCCTGTATGCAGGAAAACGATTTGCCTCCTACTGGGCGCTGATACAATCGATTATAATAGTGGTGGCTTCTGAATTTATCGGGTTTTTTGCCGGTTTTTTTTTCATTGACATGGAACCTGTGAGCAGATTTTTTGCGTTTTTATTTTTTACCATGATATTTACCGGAATGCTCCTGATCAGGATCTTTTTATATGTTTATATAAATAAACGTTCCCACAAAAAATTATACAGCTATAATATTTTAATTGCCGGATCCAGCGAACGTATGAAAAGCGTCGCCAACGCTTTAAGGCGACAAATCAGCTGGGGGCACAGTATAGCAGGATATATTTGTACAGATGACGGGCAATTAAAATCTGATTATTCAGGTTTACCCCTCCTTGGCCGGGGGGATGACTTTAAGCAGATTCTTTTTGAGTACCATATTGATGAAGTTATCTTCGCATTTCCCAGGGATCCTTCCATGGATATTAAAAAATATTTAAATAAATGTGATTTGATCGGCGTTGCATATAAAATAGTCCCTGCTTTTTTTGATCCCGCAACCCCCAAAGCACTGGCCGTGGAAATGCTCCAGGATATACCTGTACTTTCTTCAAATAAAAATGCATTTAACGTATCCGGTCTGCTCTATAAAAGGATACTCGACATTGTGGCCGGCCTGACAGGCACCATTCTTTTCCTGATCATATATCCTTTTGCTGCCCTGGCCATAAAATCAGATTCACCGGGCCCGGTACTATTTAAACAGTGCCGCATAGGAATGCACGGCCGCAAATTTTATATACGTAAGTTCAGGACCATGGTGGCCGATGCTGAATCACAAAAAGCAGGTCTCCTGGTAAATGCCAAAACCGCCTGGCCCGAATTAAAAACAGGGAGTGATCCCCGCATCACCAAGATCGGCAGTTTTCTACGCAGAACTTCTCTTGATGAATTTCCCCAGTTCATAAATGTACTAAAAGGAGATATGAGCCTCATCGGCACCCGTCCCCCAACCCCATCAGAGGTGGAGGTTTATGAAGACTGGCACCGGAAGAGAATATCAATTAAACCGGGCTTAACCGGCCTGTGGCAGGTATCCGGCCGCAAAAATGTTACGGATTTTGCCAAAGTTGTACAACTGGACATTGCTTA
>JAUVKE010000236.1 GCA_030592105.1 Desulfobacteraceae bacterium | reverse complement strand
TGTCCTTTTACTGCCTTTAGATCAACAAAACCCCAAAATCTGCCGTCATGGCTGTTATCACGGTTATCACCCATTACAAATATGGAATCAGGGGGGACAGTGACAGATTCTAAATTGTCCCTGCGGCTATACTGGGCAGGAAAAATGTCAGGATCCATATGTATTATATGCTTTTCCTCTTCGAGCTCACCATTTACATAAACTTTTTTATCCCTGATTACTATTTGATCCCCGGTTATTCCCACTACTCTTTTAATAAAATCTTTTTTTGGATCTTTTGGGAACTTAAATACAACTATATCTCCCCTGTCAGGTTCTTTTACAGGAATAATTGTTTTTTGTAAAAAAGGAAGTTTAACGCCATAGATAAATTTATTAACCAGAATATGATCACCAATCAAAAGAGTCTCCTTCATCGACCCTGAGGGTATTTTAAATGCCTGGATAACAAAGGTGCGAATAAAAAGTGCAAGAACAATGGCAAATAATATGGCTTCAATATTTTCACGGAGCCGGCTTTTCCGGGGTATTTTTCCATTTTCCGGGGTATTTTTTTTTGGTTTCAATTAATTAATATATAGATCTGCACATAAAAAATTTCACTGTGTTATCGGGTAGAGCATCCGATCAACGCAATATATAATTTGTAAAATTAATTATCTGAAATACCTATAGCTCCTTATTCTTTTATAGATTAACATGAATCTGCGTTATATAGGGATATAGTATTCTCAGCAAAATATTCGAGATTAGCCCCGCAGCAAGATCATCCACGACTATACCTGCTCCACCTGATATTTTTTCATCCAAAAATCGTATGGGAAAAGGCTTTATAATATCAAAAAATCTAAATATAATAAATCCGGCAGCGCAAGAGGTAATGTTAAATGGAATACATAGCATAGTTACCATAATTCCCGATATTTCATCAATAACAATACTGCCGGGATCCTTTTTGTTTAATATTTTTTCAGCTTTGTGGGAAACTATAACTGCAAAAAAAATAAATAACAAAAGGAAAATAATGGCTTTATGACAAGAAATTAAGGAAAGAAAAAAACAAGGGAAAAGGCCTATGGCGGTTCCAAAGGTGCCGGGCGCAAATGGTATTTTCCCTGTATAGCATCCTGTGGCAAAAAATATAAAAAATTTAGACTGCAAAATCATAAAAAAGTTTTTATTACCCACCATATGTTTTGTCAATAATTATAGATTCCCAGTGAAAAATTACAAAATTTTCGATTCAAAAATCGATCCTGTTATTATAGCATAAACAGTCTTTATAGGAATATTTTTTTTTTTTGCTATTTTTTTGCATACTTCATACTCAGGAACAATTTGCTCAACACCCTTCGGATCGACCATGGCCTTCACCTCTACTTTACCAAATTGCGTATCTATTTTCAGGATTCTTCTGGGAAGCTTTTTCCTCCGTACAGTATAATGCCTGAGTCCTGATGAAGTTGTCTCTGTCAATATCAGGGCAGCCATAGCCTCCTGCAGTTCCATGGGACATAATACCTGCACGATTGTACCTGGTCTGTTTTTTTTCATAAATGCAGGAATCCAGATTACATCGAGTGCACCTGCTTTAAATAGCCGCTCCATAAGAAAACCATAAATTTCAGGATTCATATCATCAATAACCGTTTCAATAACCGTTATTTCATCATCCCGGCAGTATTCAGAATTTAAAGGTGCAGAACCTGTTATTATTCTAAGGATATTAGGCCTTGTTTTATGCTCCCGTTTTCCGGCTCCATAACCGATTTTACTTATTAACATATCGGGTATGGGCCCGAATGAATCTGCAAAAAAAGAGATTATGGCTGCTCCTGTGGGGGTTGTAAGCTCATGGGGAATTTGTGTACCATAAACAGGTGCCCCTTTTAAAATGGATAGTGTGGCAGGAGCAGGAACAGGGAGCTTCCCATGACTGCAGGTGACAAAACCTGTACCCAGGGGTATTTTTGAAGATATAACCTTTTTTATACCCAGGGATTCCATGGAGATAGCCGCGCCCAGGATATCAACAAGGGAGTCGATTCCACCCACCTCATGGAAATGAACCTTTTCCAGTGGAGTATCATGTATTTTCCCCTCTGCTTTGGCAATTTTTTCGAAAATTCCCAGGCTTGCCCTCTTTACAAAGGGGGATAATCCGCTTTTTTCTATCAACGATTTAATCTGCGCATAATTTCTTGATGGAGTCCCATCCCCGGTCAGGTTTACCTGAAGGTTTTTGGCTGTAATGCCGCTGCGGCATACAGTGTTAACAGTTATATCAAAGCCGGTTAAAGGAATCTTGTAAAGCTCACCTTTAATCAGACCCATATCCACTCCAAGGTCGGCAAAGGCTCCTAGGACCATATCACCACTAATTCCTGAAAAACAGTCAAAATATGCTATCATTATCTTTTCTTTAAATGATGGTATTTATTCAGTAAGGGCACGATGCATCGTGCCCTTACCCTGATGGATTCTTTCTTAACGCTCTCTAATTCGTTCAAACAATTTCAAAGTTTTAATCAGCAGCATACCTGCTGCCTATCTTAAATCAGAGACGCTGAATAGTTACGGGTGCCCTTACGAATGAAGTTTTATTATCTCCAGAAGCAATTCAGCAGAGCTCACCATATCTGCAAGCCGTATATTCTCCCTTACAGTGTGAACATCCTGCATTCCTGTGCCGAGAACGCCGGTCATTATCCCTTTCTCAAAAAAGATATTGGCATCAGACCCGCCCCCTGTTTTTTTCAAAACCATTTTTTTCCCAAGATTTTCCCCTGCCTCCATGGCAAGGGTCACAACCCGGTGATCATGGGGGATATTATTTAACGGAAAATCCTTATCAACATAATATTTCAGTCTGGGAAGATCTTTATCTATACTTTGATCAGTATATTTTTCAATGGTATTTTTAAAGCTTGATACCATAATATTTGTTATATTATCCAGCTTTTTTTGATTATGGCTCCTTACCTCTCCTTCGAGTGTGACAATACCTGGAACAATATTTGTAGCGGTTCCCCCTTGTATTGTTCCGATATTACATGTGGTTTCATCATCGATTCTTCCCATATCCAAATCAGCTATTGCCTTAGATGCCAGCCATATGGCGTTTATTCCCTTTTCCGGCGAAGCACCTGCATGGGCGTCCTTCCCATATATAACAAATTTCAGCCTGTTTGCTGCAGGAGCATTTGTTACCAAACCTGCGGTCTCCGCAGAATCGAGGGAATAACCATATTTTGCTGAAATCAGGCTGAAGTCAAGATTTTTTGCTCCTAAAAGCCCCACCTCCTCACAGACTGTAAAAACAATTTCCAAAGGAGAATAGGGGATATTGTTTTCCTTTAAAACCCTGATGACTTCAAAAATAATTGCGATTGCACTCTTGTCATCTGCCCCCAGGATTGTATCACCACCGCTTGTAAATATTCCATCTGTAAAAACCGGTTTTATACCCCTGCCGGGCTCAACAGTATCCATATGAGCATTTAGCATAAGAGGAGGCGCATTAGTTGTCCCTTTAAACTTTGCCAGAAGATTTCCTGTCCCGCTCCCTATCTTGTCGCCGGCATCATCAATAAATGTCCTGGCACCGAAACCTTCAAGTATTTTTTTAATTTCAAGAGAAATTTCACCTTCCTCTTTTGAAACACTATCAATTTCAACAAGAAATTGAAATGTTTCGCCAAGCCTGGCGCTGTTTATTAAACTTTGCATGATATTTCAACCTTGTAATTTTTATGGAAAAGCAGGTTTATACTCGATTAATATGATTGATATTCGTCACCGGCCAGAATCTGAAAATAAAAAGGGAAGAAAAAGAGCTTTTTTTAGGGTCTATTTGATAAACAATATAAAAATATTGATTTAAAAATAATTTTGGTATAAAAATAAAAGCCATGGAAGTGCACAGCTCACTGGTGGGGCTCCCGGACTTCAAATCCGGTGTGAGGCGCTAGAACCGTCTCGGGTGGGTTCGATTCCCATGCACTTCCGCCATATTTTATTGTAACTATTGATATTTTATTCATCACTTTGTGTTCCAGAAGTGTTCCGCTTTTTATCTGAACCACCTTTTTTATTTATAAATTAAGAACATGAGCTCTGTTTTGTTCCAGAGTGCACCGTGATTTTTTTCACCAGCATCAGAGCAAGCCTTTTTCCATATTCTGTTTAAAACATTATTTGACAATCTATACCCGGACAAAGCAGGCTGTGAGAAAAATTGAGTTCACGTCCGTTACTGATCCACAAGCTCCTGTGCTATGCCTTGTCAATCAGTTGCCACAACTGCATTTGCAGATGACCACCAAAACCACCTCTGTTTTGTCGTCTGGGCAAATTTTGAGACAGGATATCTTTAAGATCTTTTTGCACAGATATAATCTATTATCCATTGATGTTTATAAAATTAT
>JAUVKE010000475.1 GCA_030592105.1 Desulfobacteraceae bacterium | reverse complement strand
GGCCTTACTTTAAATGAAGCTATTGAACGGGTTAAAGCAGAGGTTGAGCAGAATCCTGAAATAGTAAAACTCATCAATTTTATTAAATCATCTGAGCGAGGCATTACAAGATAAATCTTGTTATCTTTACGCTGCCTAAAAAATATTGATTACGTATACGCTTCAGGTGTGATTTGATTAAAGCAAATTGGTAATTTTTATGAAAATCGGACTTGTAGCAGGAAGCGGTCAATTTCCAATAATTTTTTCAAATGCAGCAAAAGCAAAAGGCTATTCTGTGTTTGCAGCTGCATATATTAATGAAGCCGATCCTGACATTGCTGAGCATGTGGAGCTTGTTAAATGGATGCATCTGGGACAGCTTAAACGGCTTATTAAATTTTTTAAAGTAAATAAGGTAGATAAAGCCGTAATAATCGGGGCTATTAAAAAGACCAGAATGTTTTTAGATGTCAGGCCGGACATAAAAGCTATTTCTCTTATTGCCAGATTACGACATACCCATGATGATGGCATAATTACTGCTTTTGCTGAAGTACTTGAAAATGAAGGAATAAAAATACTCCCATCTACTTTTTTGCTGCCTGATTTACTGGCAAATGAGGGGTGCTGGACAAAATTAAAACCTACAAGATCTGAAAAAAAAGATATAGAGCTTGGGTGGAATCTGGCAAAGGAGATAGGCAGGTTCGATGTGGGCCAGTGCATAGTGGTTGGAGGTGGGTCTGTTCTGGCAGTAGAGGCTATAGACGGCACAGATGCAACAATTAAAAGAGGCGGCAGTCTTGGAAATGGTTCTGCTGTGGTTGTGAAAGTCTGCAAACCTGGTCAGGATACAAGATTTGATGTCCCTGCAATCGGGGCGGACACTATTAAAAATATGCATGAGTCAAAAACAAGGGTACTTGCAATTGAAGCAGGAAAGACAGTGGTCTTTGATAAAGAGGAGATGATATCTCTTGCAAACAGGTATAAAATTGCAATAGTTGCCATGCAAAAAAGTGATTAAAATGAAAAAATCAGAAAAAAAACTTCGCGTGGGAGTTGTTGGTACTGGTTATCTTGGAAAATTTCACGCAGAAAAATATGCCAAAATGAATGATGTGGAGCTTGTGGGTGTTGCGGATATTGACACATCAAGGGCATTGACAGTAGCAAACAGATTATCCACAAAAGCTTTTTCTGATTATAGGGAGTTGCTGGAAATAGTTGATGCTGTCAGTATTGTTGTTCCTACACCCGTACATTATCCAGTGGCAATCGATTTTTTAAAAAAAGATATAGATATTCTCATTGAAAAGCCTGTAACAAGCACTATCAAAGAAGCAGATGAACTTTTAAAGTGTGCTGAATCGAGAGGACTTATAATTCAGGTAGGGCACCTGGAGAGGTTTAATCCGGCAGTAGTGGCTTTGCATGGAGTTGTAAAAAAACCTCTGTTTGTTGAGTCCCATCGTTTGAGCCTTTTTAAGGAACGTGGCACAGATATAAGCGTGGTACTTGATCTGATGATCCATGATCTTGACATTATTTTAAACTTTGTCAAATCGGATATTAAAAGTATACAGGCATCTGGTGTACCTGTTATCTCCACCAATGTTGATATTGCAAATGCCAGACTTGAATTTGAGAGCGGATGCGTTGCAAATATTACGGCAAGTAGAATTTCAACCAAAAATGAACGTAAAATAAGGCTGTTCCAAAAGGATGCGTATATATCTGTTGATTTTGCTAATCATGATATAACTATTATAGGAAAAGATGATAAAGCCGTGGGCGGACTTATTCCCGGGATGGGAATAAAAAAAGTTGGGTTCTCAGATACTGATGCCTTAAATGACGAGCTCCTCTCTTTTGTCGATTCCGTTAAAAAACGGAAAGTGCCTGAAGTAACAGGGCGGATGGGGCGTGATGCCTTAAAGATAGCTCTTAATACAATGGAGCAGATTAATGCAGCTAATAAGCGCCTTTCCGGATTATAGCCGATGCTTCACCTGAAAGAGAGAAAAAAAAATGTCATGATTATAGCAGGTGAAGCCTCCGGAGATCAACACGGAGCTAAACTTGTAAGAGCCATGCAGAAAAAAAGAGATGATCTTTGTTTCTGCGGCATAGGCGGCAACTCCTTACGAGATGCAGGTGT
>JAUVKE010000498.1 GCA_030592105.1 Desulfobacteraceae bacterium | reverse complement strand
GTCACCTTTGCCCCCCCAGCAACTTAAGGTTTCCCCATCATCAATCCTGCTAACACATAACTGATGGTTTCCCCGATCACTCCAGATAATTTTATTATCCATTAGCAGAAGTGAAACAGGTGCGACAGGATGGTTCGTCAGCTTTTCAGACTTTAATGCGATAAAACGAATAAACTTTCCCTGTAAATTAAATACAGAAATTCGACCGTTGCCAGTATCAGCAATAAAAACCAGTTGGTTCCGGATACTTATTCCCATCGGCAGGTTCAATTCAGACTTGCCTTGTCCAGCTCTGCCAAAACTAAACTTTCGTTTTCCATTTTTAGAAAATACAATCACCCGACCCAACACACCATTCAAACTATATATATCGCCATTATTGCTAATCGCTGTATCGGTTGGCTGATTAAGGCCCGCTTTAATACTTAAAACATGTTCTGCAGTTAAATCGGCCATCACTGGTCGACTGATTAGTAAAAGCAGCCATAAACCAGTTGTGAGTATTTTTCGCCATTTGAATATCATTGTAATAAATCAGACATGCGCAAGCTTTGTTCTTCTTTATTAAAACGACTGAAGAAACGCGGTATTGAGTGCTGCTGTAACTTTGTAATTTCTTTTTCGCTAAAGCCCAGTGATTTTAAATCCAGCAACTGCTCCTTGTTGTTATGACAGTCCAGGCATTCAGGGCCTTTTTTATTAAGTGGTGTATGTAGTTCTAATTTAAGTTTTGCCTTTTCCATGGTTGATTTATTTTTCCAGGTCTGTTTCGCCTGCACGGCTAATTCGTGCCCTGAAAATATTATTACGGCTTCTTTATTATAAAAAGGCGTGATGCGTTTAGCTTCTGTTTTATTGCTATTCTCGTTGAAATTTAGCCACTGATATTCAAGCTGAACATCCTTTGGTTTGAAATGGCAGGTCTCGCAGCTTATATAACGACTATGCATATTGAGAAAGCTTCTCTTTCGCTCATCTGCATTGTGCGGTGGACTCTGATGGCACGTATTACAGAATGATTTTTTATCCGTTGATTCATTTTTGCTCTGATTATGAAAAGCCGGCACAAAAAGGTTCTCTTTTAATATAATTTCCGAGTGCTCTTCTATCTGCTTGTGGGCTTCCTGTAGTTTCTGCTCGTCAGTTGTAGAAAGCTTAACCTGCTCCACATAAAGCGGCGCTGCCTGAACAGAAAAAACAGACAGAAACAGACAGAAGGCATAAATCAAAGGTTTCATTTATTGCCTCCTTCCTGCTGCTGTTTTATATTTATTTCTTTTGCTTTATTAACTTTTTCGGCTTTTACCTTTTGTTTCGGTTTTCGGCCAATCATATGTTGCTGAAAATGGTTACCGCCAAAGATGGAAAAAATGACCGATTTCTTCTTTTTTGCGAACAGGCTCCAGATGAGAGAACCTGTGGCAAGTAAAATAATAATGGGTAATAAAAATGCCAGGAACAGTTTCCAGCCAGTGTTTATATTGAGTGCTTCAGAGGAAATAACCCTTTCATATAGCGGGATGTAATCGAGATCATGCATATCAGTACTGGTGAACCCACTATTAATAGTCTTTTTTGAAAATTGATGACAGCCTGAAGCAGAACAGGTTTTACTGAGATTTTTTTTATGTGTTGATGAACTTATATCCTCATGGCTCTGTATAGCATGTTTTTCTTTTCCGGGTGTATGGCAGTCATTGCAGGAAATACCCGCTTTATCATCATTCGCTAACAACCTGGCATGCAGGGTCATTGCATAGGAATCACTGGCCAGGATGAAATCACTATCGGCTTTATGCTTTTTTTCTGTTTCTTTATCTTTGATCTCAACCTTTTCCATGCGTTGCTGATTGGCATGACACTTGTCACACATCTTATTTTCATCTGCCTTAT
>JAUVKE010000069.1 GCA_030592105.1 Desulfobacteraceae bacterium | reverse complement strand
TTTCTTTTTTTGCACTCTCTTTAACCGGTTCAATCTGTTCATGTGATGGCTTGATAAGTGCGGTGGTTATAATAAGTTTGCCGTCGACCATGTCAAGGAGGAAAGTTTTTTTCTGGATATCTGAAGCAAATTCATTGATTGTAAAACCGGAAACAGCCGACTGGATAAAAGGCCCTGGGAGTTGAATCCTTCCCATTTGTTCGATTAAAACCATGAGTTCTAAAAAATTTCCATCCAATCCGCTATATTCTTCGGGGATTCCAATTCCCATCCATCCCAGTTCTGCCATCTGATTCCAGAGCTTGTCCCCATACCCTTTGTCAGTATTTTCTGTCTCTTTTGCCATGGTTTTACATTCTTTTACCAGGAAATCTTTTGCACTTTTTTGGAGCATGCTTTGAGATTTTGAGAACATAAAATTCATATAAATTATCTCCTGAGCTTTTTAAAAGCTATTATGCGACTATCAAGTTTTTTGCGCCTGGTTATAATTCCAGCAACAAATTTGATATTTGATGGCCAAAGTTAAAACCAACCCCCATTATTTTTGAGCGAGCACTAAGTCTTTGGAAGTCCGAGGCGTCTTTCCGCTATAATATTTCTCATTATCTCCGATGTCCCCCTTACAATAATCTCTTCAAGGGAATCCTGGTACCGCCATGCAAACAATCCATTTATCGGTGCCCATTTACTTCCCGGTTTAAGCTGCCCGTATTGACCTAAAATCTGCATTCCTGTATTGAGCATCCTCTGTTCTGTCTCGGTAACCTGAATTTTCAGCATGGCAGCTTCGTAGCTCGGTATTTTGTTATTATCAAGCATCCATGCAACTTTTAAGGCAAACAGCTTGGATGTTTCAATATCTATTGCGATATCTGCCAGCCTTTGCCGTACAACAGGGGTCTTTCCCCTGCCGGTTTTATTAATATGATCTATCAGTATGTTAAAATCACGCTCCAGTGCAGATACAGTCATTATCCGTTCATATGCAAGAGCTTCTATTATATAATAAAATCCACGATTTTCTTCACCAACAAGGGCATCTTTGGGAACTTTTACATTATCGTAATAAACCCCGTTTGTTCTGGTTCCTCCCATGGTGTAATAAGGAGAAAGAGTTATTCCGGGTGTGCTCAGATCGACTATAAAAAGGGATATACCCTTATGGTTTTGTCTGGTTTTTTTTGTTCGCGCGCCCAGCCAGTGGTACTGGGCGTAGTGTGCCCGTGTGTTAAATGCCTTTTGCCCGTTGATTAAAAAATGGTCTCCTTTATCCTCGGCAAAGATGGCTAAAGATGCAAGGTCGGAGCCGGCTTCCGGTTCTGTATATCCCAAAGCAAACTCAATTTCTCCCTTTGCAATGGGCAATAAAAACTTTTCTTTTTGATCTTTTGAACCGTGCCTCAGGATAACCGGCCCTGCCATTCCTGCACCGACTGTTCCATACATATGGAAAAAACCATGCATCTCTTCCTGGATTATATATCTATACATAAAAGGAAGGCCCAGCCCTCCGTATTCTTTGGGCCAGGTGGGGCAGAGCCAGTTTTTTGCGCCTATTTTTTTCAGTACGCCCCACATGGCAGGACCGAATCCTTCCCCTGTTTCCACCTCTTTTCTTGCTTTCACCGCAAGTTTTTCTTCACTTTTAAAATATGTCTTTACTTCATCTTTGAATGCTTCTAATTCTGGTGAAAATTTGAAATCCATTTTTTTAACCTTTAAGATATTTGGTGCCTGAATGAAAATCAGGATTTTTTATTGTTAAGGCCGGGAAAGTTTTAACGCGGGAATATACTATTTATGTGACGGTCCATATTGGAGCAATCGGTTTATTTTTGTTGACAATAGAGACTGTCAGGTGTTTGGTTAGGCTGAATAAGAATTTTCTTATATATTCTGCCTTTGGATGGAATCTATCCTGAATCTGCACTTCTAATTGTCATGTTCTGATTTTTAAAAAGATAAATTCAATTTTTGAGTAATAGTTTTCTGAAAATGTGATAACAAAGTTATATTATGCTATGAAAATGGATGATAAGTCAATAAAAAATTATGCTGTTGATAATTTGCAAAGGTTGCCCAGGGAGGGGAATTTGCCAAAGGGGCTTGATGAACTTCTGGAACGTTTGATGAATGGTGTCGCAATAATCATGGAGGTTAATGCCAGCTCTTTGATTCTGGTTAATGAAGAAACAGAAAACCTCTACTTTATGGCCGCAACCGGGAAAAAAAAGGATGAACTTAAAAAATTTGAGTTGAAAAAAAGGGAGGGTATAGCCGGATTTGTAGCTGAAATGGGTGAATCTTTGATTATACCTGATGTCTCCAGGGATCGGCGCTGGTATGGAAAAATTACTGATACTTTGAAGCTTAAAATCAAATCAATAGCCGCTGTCCCCTTGAAAATAGATGGAAAGACCGTGGGTGTAATCGAAATAATAGATAAAATTAACAAAGAACCTTTTACTGATGATGATTTAACTAAGCTGCATAAGTTTTCCGAGATAGCTGCGACTGCCCTGGGGAATGCTAAAAAAATAACCAGGGTAAAACAGGAAAACCTGAAGCTTAAAGGTGAGCTTGATTCCAAACATAAAATTGTGGGGGAAAGCAGAATTATCAAAAAGGTTATCACAGACGCTTTAAAGGTCGCTGATTCTAAAGTAAGCACCATGATTTTAGGTGAAAGTGGAACAGGGAAGGAACTCCTTGCAAGGTTGATCCATTCTTCAGGACCCAGAAAGAATCACCCCCTGGTTATTTTAAACTGTGCTGCTCTTCCTGAAACATTGCTGGAAGATGAATTGTTCGGGCATGAAAAAGGAGCTTTTACCGGGGCAGTGAGCAAAAAAATAGGGAAATTTGAGTTTGCGGATAAAGGGACTATTTTCCTTGATGAGATTGGGGAGATGAACCTTGGAATGCAGGTAAAACTCCTAAGGGTATTGCAGGAGGGAGCTTTTTGCAGGGTTGGTGGTAATAAGTCAATTTCGGTTGATGTCAGGGTTGTTGCTGCTACAAACAGAGATATTACAAAGGATGTTCAGAACGGTAGGTTCCGGGAAGACCTGTTTTACAGACTTGATGTGGTTCAGCTTTGTATGCCCGCTTTAAGAGAAAGAAGAGAGGATATTCCAATTCTTGCAAATCATTTTATGAAAATTTTCGGCAGGGAAATAGGGAACCAGAATATAGCTATTTCAGATAAGGCTCTTGAAAAGATGATGCAGTATGACTGGCCCGGTAATGTAAGGGAACTGGGTAATTCAATAGAAAGGGCTGTTGTCATGGGGGATGGCAAAAAAATTACCTCTGATGATTTACCCATGTTCCAATTAAGGGAAAAATATCCAGGGATGATGGTGGGGCTCACCCTGGAGGAAGCGATCAATAAGTTTAAAAAAGAGTTTATTATCCTGAATCTGGAAGAGACCAAAGGGATCAGGGGGGAGGCAGCAAAGAATATGAAAATTCAGAGAACTTATCTTTCCCGTTTAATTTCAAAATATAACATAAAAATTTAATCCTCTGCATTTTAGAAATCGATGGTTTTTTGCTTTTTAAATGCCCATGTATAAACATTTGACAGCTCAAAGTAATATTTGATTATTTTATTATCAGCTTTACATTCCCAGATTTCCACATTTTTGTTATGATGCAAATGCCGATTTAATCCTTTAACGCCAAATAATTTTATATATTCATATTCCTGGGTAAATGTTTCCACCTTAATTGGATCTTCAAGGGATCTTCCCATTTTTTCGTTTATTTCTCCTGAAAAGAATTTTTTTCTTGCTAAAGTTCTCCCCAGGTAATCTTCCCCTTCAAAGTTGTACCTGTCCATGGCTAATGCAACATGAAAAATAGGAATAAGATATTCCGGTGCTATTCCGCCATAAAAGCCGACTATTCCATAGGTCGAGTACCACTGGGAAGAACGATGATCACACAGGGCTTTAGCCTTTCTTAGTTCCACTATGGCGCTCCGGAGCTCTCCTTGTCTGATAAAGGTTTTTGCTTTTTCAATAAATTCGTTTATAAGTTTTTCATCGCAATCCATTGATGAAAATTTATCTTTAATCTCTATTTCAGCCCTCCTGTTTTTTGCCCGGCCGACTGAGGTTTTATTATCTGCTATCGGCTCCTCCTCTCCCCTGGCCGCAATTTTTATTCGGTCAGGATCGATTGATCCTGAATCGACTATTTCGTTTTTTACTGAAAAGCCCCTTTTTTCGGAAAGTTTGTAATTATATTTTTTTGTTCCTGTGGAGTCTGCATGGGCAGTAATATTGATGTATTCATCTTTGGCCGGTTTCAGATTTTTTGCAAGGTTGATTATTTCGGCTTTATCTTTTTTGTTCAGATCATATCTGTCAAATTTAAAATGTACTGTTAGATTTCCCTGGTCTGAATCAGATAAATCCATGGAAAAAAATAACCATGAAAACTGAAAGAAAAATAGATATATCAGAGATAAAAGGATATTTTTTTATTAATCATATTAAAGCTTTCCATTTAAAAATTTATAAAATGCTTTTATGGACTTTAAGATAAAGTAGTTGCGAGCATATCTTGGAAGGATGTTTAAATTGACACTTTAATAAATTCGGGCTATTAATAATTCCTATCGACATTTGTCCACATTCTCTTTAATTATTATTTTTACGTTCAACTGCTATAGATTGTCAGATAATTACCCGATTTTAAAATTCGGCACAAGGCCAGAGGGAGGAAGGCGTATTGTAATACTCCGACGACCGATAACGCAGTGAAATTATTTATGTGACAATCTATAACTTGTGAAGTAAGAGGGGCCAGGCCTTGACACTTGAATCTATTGCATCGGAATTTGTCGGATATGTATGGGGCCTGCCACTTGTATTCCTTCTTGTGGGATCCGGATTAGCATTTACTATTATATATCGGTTTCCGCAGATTCGTTTTTTTAAACATAGTATTCAGGTTATTTCAGGAAAATTTGATCAGGAGGATGAGGGAGAAATTTCTCATTTCCAGGCTTTGTGTACGGCACTTTCAGCCACCATTGGCCTGGGTAATATTGCAGGGGTTGCGGTGGCAGTATCAGCAGGGGGCCCCGGCGCTGTTTTTTGGATGTGGATCGCTGCATTTTTGGGGATGGCCACCAAATTTACCTCGATCTCTCTTTCTTTGATTTTCAGGGATGTTAATCCTGATGGGACAATTTTAGGCGGGCCCATGTATTCGATCAAACATGGGCTTGGGAAATATTTTTTACCCCTTGCATATATGTATGCCTTTTTTACAGTCTTAAGTGCATTTGGGGCAGGGAATATGTTTCAGGCAAATCAGATGGCTGCAGTTCTTTGCCGACATGCTGCAATACCTGTTTATGCTTCAGGGATAGTTTTTGCAATTCTTGCCGGGTTTGTTTTGATCGGAGGTATCAGGAGAATCGGTCGGGTTGCGGCAGGGATTGTCCCTTTTATGGTTATCCTGTATCTTTTGGGGGCAATTGGTATTCTTGCAGTAAATTATACTATTATACCTGAACTTTTTGCCAGAATATTTTCAGATGCTTTTTCAGGGACTGCGGCTGTGGGTGGATTTGCAGGAATAGCCTTTAGGGAAGTCGTGATACAGGGAGTAAGAAGGGCGGTATTTTCCAATGAAGCAGGGATGGGAACCGCAGCCATGGCTCATAGCGCAGCCAGGTCAAAACCTGTCAGGGAAGGTATTGTCGGTCTTTTAGGCCCTTTTATCGATACCATTGTTGTTTGCACCCTGACAGCTCTTGTTCTTATCTCCACAGGTGTATGGGCAAGAACCAATGGTCTGGCAGGCTCGGAACTTACTGCAGCGGCTTTTGCAACTGTATATGGTAGGGCCGGGGCATGGCTTGTTACATTAACCGTTGTTTTATTTGCTTTTTCAACTATTATATCCTGGTCATATTATGGTGAGCAGGGGGTGGTGTTTTTGGTCGGCAAGGGGGGTATTTTCCCTTATCGCTATATCTATATAGGTTTTATTCTGGTTGGAGCTATCTGGAAGTTTGGGCCTGTATTGAATCTGTCGGATGCTTTGTTTGGACTCCTTGCGATTCCCAATTTAATTGCTAATTTTATGCTTACAGGTAGCCTGAAAAAAGAACTTAAGGGATATGAGGTATCTTTGTGATTTATAGATTGCTCAGACAATATATTTATATGAACAATCTATAAATATTATCTTTGTCCTCTTTTAGATGCTTTGAGGGGATTGATTTTTGTCTTTTCCTTTTTCGAGGTGGCAGTAATATGGGAAGCGAGGTTACAGTTCCCGTTTTTCCATTTTAATGAAGGCTCAGGGCAGGCGTTACAGTACCATCCTGATTGGAGCTCTATACTGTGGTTGCAGGTTTTGCACT
Source organism: Desulfobacteraceae bacterium (assembly GCA_030592105.1). The sequence continues at coordinate 3,343 of JAUVKE010000069.1, read as the reverse complement.
GCTCGACAATTTCACGGCAAAATCCGTCATTATAAGAACATCCTTTTGCTGTCATAAAAATACATTCTTCGTCTTTTTTAATAGTTTCGCAAATCAAATGAAATATCTCCTTTTATGTAATCTTCTAAAAAGGCAGGAACTTATTTGTTTCCGTCAGAATAATTTCTGTAAAACACCTGCCTGCTTTTGCTTTAAGTAAATTTAAAGCTAATGTAATTTTCAAACATTTCGTATGCTTGTATGATACAAAAAAATTCAATAGTTTATCTTAATATTTTAAATTTGTCAATGATAAAATCATATTTCGTTTCCTGTTGAGGAGACATTTTTATGAAATTGCTGTGAGGTAGAAAATATGGGAAAACGTGTGGTAGTTGTCGGTGCGGTTGCATTGGGGCCAAAAGTGGCGTGCAGAATAAAACGTATTGATCCTTTAGCCGATGTTTTATTGCTTGATAAAGATGATCTTATTTCTTATGGGGGCTGTGGCATTCCCTATTATATTGGCGGGGATGTTGATAATATGGAAGCTTTACGATCAACAAGTGCCCATGTTATCAGGGACAATAATTATTTTCAAAATGTCAAAGGTCTCAGGGTGATGACCAGGACAGAGGCAATTGCCATAGATCGTCCCAATAAAAAATTGAAAGTTCGTAATCTATCAGATAATAAGGAAGAGGAGATAGATTACGACAAACTGGTTTTGGCCACGGGTGCTACTCCAATAATCCCTCCTTTGCCGGGGATTGATCTGCCTGGAGTTTATGCCATATCCAATCTGCACCAGGCAAAGGATGTAAAAGATATGGTCGCAAAGGGCCGGGTGGAGAAAGCTGTGGTTATCGGTGGAGGTGCAATCGGGATTGAAATGGCTGAATCCCTTGCAGATCTATGGGGCGTTGAAACGACTCTGGTGGAGATGATGGATCAGCTTCTTCCCACCGCTCTTGGAAAAGATATGGCTCTCCCTGTGAAAAATCATATGGAAAAAAATGGGGTCACAGTACTTCTTAAAGAAAGAGTTAACAAAATTTTAGGGGATAATCAAAGTGGAGTTCAGGGGATTGAAACTTCTACCTCTACAATCCCTTGTGATCTTGTGATTCTTGCTGTGGGGGTCAGGCCTAATTCAACCCTGGCAAGAGAGGCCGATTTGGCAACAGGTATGCATGGCGGAATTTTAGTTGATCAGTGCATGAGAACTTCAGATCCTGATATTTATGCTGGTGGTGATTGTGTTGAAATACCCCATTTGGTGAGTGGTCATTTTTTACCCATGCCCCTGGGCTCCCTTGCCAATCGTCAGGGGAGGGTGATCGGAACAAATATAGCTGGAGGAAGTGAGCATTTTAAGGGTACAGTTGGTACTTTTTGTCTTAAAATTTTTGAACTGGGGATTGCAAGGGGAGGATTAACAGAAAAACAGGCCGGGGATGCAGGCTTTGATCCTGTTCATACTGTTGTGGTACAGGCCGATAGAGCCCATTTTTATCCTGATATGCAGCTGATGTACATAAAATTAATTGCAGACCGTAAAACCAAAAGGGTTTTAGGTATTGAGGCGGTCGGTTCACAGATTGATGCTGTTAAATCCCGGGTGGATGCGGTGGCAGTACTTCTAGGCCAAGGGGTGGGTATTGATGAGATTGCAACACTGGAAGTCGGTTATGCACCGCCATTTGCTTCGGCCATGGATATTGTAAATAATGCTGCTAATTCCCTGGATAATATTATAGAAGGATATCAGGTGCCCATTGATGTTATCGATTTTTTAAGGGAGTTTAAAGAGAATAACGCCATGGTGTTAGACGTTCGAAGTTCTGTTCAGGCCGCTCCTTTTGTTGAAAAATATGGAGACCAGTGGCTGAATATTGATCAGGGAGAATTAAAATCCCGAATTTCCGAGATACCCGGGGATAAGCCACTTATATTGATTTGCTGTTCAGGCCCCCGCTCCTACGAAACTCAGCTCTTTTTGCGAAGCCAGGGGGTTTTAAATGATACTAGAAATGTCCAGGGGGGAATCGGAATGACCATGTTCAGTGACCCGGAATTTGCGCCCGAGGATTATTCATGATTAATGTGTGAACGAAAAAAAAGACCCAAGGAGACAATTATGGGGAAAAAAGTAGGAGTATTGTTGTCTGGTTGCGGAGTTTTTGACGGTGCTGAAATACATGAAGCTGTTATAACACTTTTGGCTCTGGACAGAGAAGGGGCAAAGATTATTTGCATGGCTCCTGATGTGGAACAGGTTCAGGTAGTTAATCATATTACTCAAAAGCCGATGGACGAAAAACGGAATGTTCTTGTTGAATCCGCCAGAATTGCCAGAGGGGAGATAGAAAGTTTAAAGGATGTAAAAGCCTCACATCTGGATGCCCTTATTATGCCTGGGGGATTGGGAGCTGCTCAGAATTTAAGTGATTTTGCGGCCAAGGGTCCGGATGCGGTTGTCCATCCGGAGGTTGCCAGAATTCTTAATGAAATGTTATTGGAAGGTAAACCTGTGGGGGCAATTTGTATTGCACCGGCAACACTTGTAAAGGCAGTTGCCGATAAAAAACCTGAAGTAACCATAGGGAATGATGTTGGCACCGCAGCCGCCCTTGAATCGATGGGGGCTAAACATATTAAACGTGCAGTGGATGGTATTTGTGTGGACAAAAAAAATAAGCTTGTCACAACACCGGCATATATGCTGGGGCCTGGAATTAAAGATATAGCCCTGGGTATTGAGAAACTGGTTAAGCAGGTTGTGTCCATGGCTTAGGGCTAGCTCAAAAATAACTTTACACTTTAAGAGCCGATGCATCCCGCCTGGCTGCGTTCCGAAAGCGCAGAAATATCTTGATATTCCTGCGCTTTCGCGCCTTGCCAGCCAGGCGCCTCAATACTTAAAATTGCTAATTTATTTTTGAGCGAACCCTAATCGTAATGAACGTTATTTTTAAAATAGAGGCCGAAAGCCCGGTTGTTTCGCTGAATAATTACGTTTATTTTTTGATTCAACTGCTTAAAAACTCAACTGTTTGATGATATCTGTAATACAGTTGTAATTATGAACACCTTATCTCTCCTTTTTATCAAGCACTTTCCTGATAATGCCTGCCATCTGTTCTTTAACAATAGGTTTCATTATAAATTCGCAAATACCTGCTGCTTTAGCTTCTATTTCATCATTTATATCGCTGAATCCGGTGCAGATAATAACAGGAATATCGGGCTTGATCTTTATTATTTTTGAGGCTAATTCAATACCTGTCATATGCGGCATGGTCAGGTCGGTAATAACGAGATCAAATTCATCGGGGTTGCGTTTGAAAATTTCCAATGCCTC
>JAUVKE010000146.1 GCA_030592105.1 Desulfobacteraceae bacterium | reverse complement strand
TTGAATTTCTAAGTTTGCTCCGCCAAAATTGCGAAACTCGCTCGTGCCTCGCTCAAACAATCGCAATTTTTTGGCTACGCTGCACTAAGAAATTCTACGAAATTTATTAAATACGCTACAAAAACAATTAAACTCCCCTCAAGCAAGATTCTAACCGGACACTACTGAGTAATAGTATATTTTGTCAAAGGAAGCATTATGAGCAGATTACTCTGGACTCCATCGGATGAACGAAAAAAACAGACCAATATGTACAGGTTTATGCAATTTGTTAATTCCAGGCACAATAAGGATTTTTCTGAATATTCCTCCTTGCACAGGTGGTCTGTGGAAAATATTTCTGATTTCTGGGCAAGTATATGGGATTTTACGGAGATTATCGCGTCGGTTCCTTACGGCAATGTGATGGATAAACTTAAAATGCCGAATGTTAAATGGTTTGATGGGGCCAAATTGAATTTTGCGGAAAACCTGCTTCGGTATAGAGATGATCGTATTGCAATCATTTTTAAAGGGGAGACCAGGGATAAAATCAGTATTACCTATGCACAGTTATATGATGAAGTGGCACGTCTTGCTAAATCCCTTAAGGAAATGGGGGTTAAAAAGGGGGACAGAGTGGCAGGATTTATGCCGAACATGCCCCATTCTATATTTGCCATGCTTGCCGCCACAAGTATTGGAGCCATATGGTCTTCATGTTCCCCTGATTTTGGAATAAAAGGGGTTCTTGACAGGTTCGGCCAGATAAGGCCTAAAGTCCTTTTTACAGCAAATGGTTATTCCTATAAGGGGAAGAAGGTCGATTCACTTAAGCGTATAACCGATGTTTTGCAGCGGCTTGATTCCATTGAAAGGGTCATTGTTGTCCCCTATACAGAGGAAAATCCGGATATAAGCGGTATCCCCCATGGGATTTCCTATGGTGATTTTATTTCAAACGATAAAGACTCTGTGTTAGATTTTGAGCAGCTTTCTTTTGATCATCCTGTATATATAATGTATTCGTCAGGTACCACAGGGCTTCCGAAATGCATGGTTCAAAGTGCTGGTGGAATTCTTATAAATCATTTAAAGGAATTGATACTCCATGCTGATCTCGGGAGAAAAGATAGAATATTCTATTTTACAACCTGCGGATGGATGATGTGGAACTGGCTTGTATCATCACTTGCAGTTGGTGCAACGGTTATCCTTTATGATGGTCAGCCCTTTTATCCGGATGAAGGTGTTTTATGGGAATTTGCCCAGGATGTGGGAATGACTGTTTTTGGAACAAGCGCTGCGTATATTTCTGCAATCAGCTCAGCCCGGTTAATCCCGTCTGAAAAATATGACCTTGCACCTTTAAGGACGCTTCTTTCAACAGGTTCTCCATTGTCAGAAGAATGTTTTGAGTATGTTTATAAAAATATTAAAAAGGATCTTCAGTTATCTTCAATTGCAGGGGGCACGGATCTTAACGGGTGCTTTGCCGGGGGAAATCCCATGGGACCGGTATATTCAGGTGAACTTCAGTGCTGCTGCCTCGGCATGGATGTAAAAGCTTATGATGCCATGGGCAATCCTGTTGTTGATGAGGAAGGAGAACTTGTCTGTTTGTCTCCTTTTCCATCCATGCCGATCTATTTTTGGGATGACCAGGATGGCGAGAAATATCATAATGCTTATTTTGATGTTTATCCAGGGGTCTGGCGCCATGGGGATTTTATTAAAATTACGAAAAATGGAGGGGTTGTTTTTTGCGGCCGTTCTGATGCAACATTGAATCCTGGAGGTGTTAGAATAGGGACAGCAGATATTTATCGGCTCATGGATGGTTTAAAAGAGGTTGAAGACAGCGTTGTTGTAGGTCAGGACTGGAAAGATGATGTCAGGGTGATTCTGTTTGTGAAGATGGCTCAGGGGTCAAGGCTAACAGAAGAACTAAAAGATAAGATCAATTTACTGATAAGGGAAAATGCTTCTCCGAGACATGTCCCCGCAAAAATTATAAAAGTTGCCGATATACCATATACCCTGAACATGAAAAAAGTTGAAATTGCTGTAAAAAAGATTATTCAAAATGAAGATGTTAAAAACCGGGATGCGCTTATTAACCCGGAATCGCTGGATAATTATAAAGATTTAAAGGAGCTGGAAAAATAGCGGAGAGTTGAGCATGGATGAAATGGGTAGATTACTTTATTTGAAATGATATCCATTTTTCAAGCATTTCATAAAGCTTTTGCGTGTCAATCGGTTTGCTCAGGTAATCATCCATGCCTGCTTTAATGCACCTTTCCCGATCCCCCTGCATGGCGCTGGCTGTTAGAGCAATAACAGGCACCTTGTGATTGAGTGTTTCTGATTCAGGATTACGGATTATTCTGGTTGCATCATATCCGTCCAACTCTGGCATTTGGCAATCCATCAATACAGCTGCGTAAGGAAATATCTCCAGCGCCTCAACAGCCTCCTTCCCATTTGCCACAGCATCAGCACTGTATCCGAGTTTGTTAAGAATTTTTAATATAACCATTTGATTTGTTCTGTTGTCTTCAGCTATCAGTATACGGATTTTTCGTTTTTGATCATCTGAAATTGAGTGGCGTGTGATAAGTGCCGGGGGTTTTTCTTCTGCTGTTTCTTTTTTTATGCCGGCAACCTTTGAGAGACACTCATAAAGCTGCCATTGCTTGACCGGCTTGGTCAGGTAGGCTGTAAAACCTATTTTTTGCAGTTGTTTTACATCCCCTCTTTTTCCCATTGATGTCATCATAATGAGATTTGTATTTTTAAGGCCTGGGTTCTGTTTTATTTTTTGTCCTAAAATGTCTCCATTCATCCCAGGCATATACATGTCAATAATTGCAATCTTAAATGGGTTTTTGAGGGTCAGGGCAAGGTGAAGCTCTTCTAACGCCTGGATGCTATCTTGTGCCTCAGAATACTGGTATCCCCACAGTTTTAATTGTTCTTTTAAAACATACCTGTTTATCCTGTTATCATCCACTATAAGAATCCGCGTTTTTCTGGTGTCTCCGGGAATAATGAAATCTTTATTCTTGTTTTCAGGTTGTTTTTCAAAAACTGCTGTAAACCAGAACTCGGAGCCTTTTCCTTGTTCACTCTTTACGCCGATCTTCCCCCCCATCTGTTCTGCGAGCTGCTTTGAAATAGCCAGACCCAGGCCTGTTCCTCCAAATTTACGGGTCGTTGAACCATCCGCCTGGGAAAAAGATTTGAATAATCGGTCTATTTTATCCTTGGGAATACCTACTCCTGTATCAGAAATACTAAAGCGTATAACCGCACGGGTTGTCTCTTCATGATCAAGGGAAGTACGTACGGAAATCTCTCCCTCCTGTGTAAATTTTATGGCATTTCCCACTATATTGATTAGTATTTGACGCAATCTACCGGGATCGCCGCATAAAAAAGGAGGAACTTCCTTTGAAACCACAGCGGTATATTGGAGGCTCTTTTCACTGGCCTTAATGGCCATAAGATCGGTAACTTCATCCATTGTTACTATTAAATTGAAATCGATAATTTCAAAATCGAGCTTTCCGGCTTCGATTTTAGAATAATCAAGAATATCATTGATAATTGTTATTAACGAGTCCCCGCTATTGCGAATGATTTTTACAAACTCCAGTTGTTCATCTGTCAATTCAGTGGCTAAAAGGATGCTTGTCATGCCAAGGACTCCGTTCATGGGTGTACGGATTTCGTGGCTCATATTGGAAAGAAATTCAGATTTTAAGCGTGATCCTTCAAGTGCTTTGTCCCGGCTTTTTATAATATCTTCATGGGCTGTTGTAAGTTCAAGATTTTTTTTCTGTAATTCGGATTTGGCGGCTAAAAAATTTGTTGATATTTTTTCAAAAGATCTGGCAAGACGTCCCAATTCATCTGTGGAATCTATTCCGATTCCATCGGCACTATTGCTCCTTGCAATTTTTTCGACCCCGTTGTGGAGTAATAATATTTTTTTTCTGGTATCATTTGAAATTAAAATAAATATGGGGATGCCGGTTCCTATGAAGATAATAAATATTAATATCACAAAGCAATGGGAAAAATTTAGTGCAAGCTGTGCAAGATCATTTATGTTATTTGAAAAAGCATTTACTGCAGAACCCACATTTTGGTTTGCGTGGTCTATCTTAGCAAGAATGGCATCTTGCTGTTTTCTGTTATTTTCGCCATTTAAAATAACTTCATGTAATTTTTCGGTTAATTTAATTAATTCAACATTATTGTTGTCAGCTATTTCCCATTCGGTTATTGTTCGGTGGACAGGACCAATAGCGCGAAACATGGTAAATAAGCGGATTATATTTTTTATATCATCCGGATCAGATCCATGTTCAATTAAAGCCTGGCGGGCAAGTTGCAGGTCGGGAACCGATTTTTCGAGTTCAATGCGGGCTCTCCGTCCTGCCATGGGGATTTCCATTGAATTTAAAAAATGTTTATAGTCAGTTTCATCCCGGGACTTTGAATATTTAATAAGGGAATATATGGCATCCTTCTGGGTTTTGGAATAGATACCTTCCCCCGATACATAAGCTCTGACAGTGGTGACTATTTCAACTGTGAAAAGGTTTGCAACCATTGCCACAGTCAAAAATATTATAAATGCCAGGGTAATTATTACTGTTTTTTCGGTTATTGACAGGTTTTTAATTAAATTGTGAAAAAAATAGCGATTCTGTTTTGGATTATTCATAATCAAACTTTTTTTTATTTTTTGACTATCGGTTTTTATGAGGATTTTTTAATTTTTTTTAAATTTTTCAAGGCAGTTTTTTTACTCGGAGATTTTAAATTCAATGCTGAAAAAGCATCCTGAATAAACGCTATATCAGGGAAACTAAAAATGCAACTGAATACTTATAAAAAAGTTGGTTCAACAGTTAAAAATTTTCTATATTTTTCGGCCTGGGGATTTGATTTTTCTTCCTTGACACATAAATTTCTTTCTCATATAGTTGCAGTTTGAGAAGATTTCATTCTTGATGGAACATTAAAGCTTTTTGGATTTTTAATAGATGAAATATAAAACTAATGAAATGTTGCCTGTGAGGCTAAAAGGGGTTGGCGATGGTCTCACTATAACTCTTGACCCTTTGCAGCCCTTTGAATTGTTGAGGCAGAATGTGGGGAAAATTTTTGAGCGGCTGGGCCATTTAACCATTAATGCAAAAGTTGTTATTGATACGGGGGATGAAGACGCCCATGAAGAGCTTGTCCAGAATATGGAAAAATATCTTAAAGATACATTTAGTGTAGGGCATGTTTCTGGTTCTTTTCCCAAGCGTTCTCCGTCAAAGGAAAGGATCCGTCAAAGGGATATAAAACGTTCCTGGGAGCATTATAACAGTGATGTACTCATGCTTGCAGGGAGGGTCAGGTCGGGGCAAAAAGTCAATACCAAAAGGCATCTTATTATTATGGGGGATGTAAATCCGGGTGCGGAAATAATTGCCGGGGGTGATATTCTGGTAATGGGTCGTTTGAGTGGAACTGCTCTTGCCGGACAGCCTGATAATGAAGATGCGATTATTCTTGCCCTCGATTTTTGCCCTTCTTTGGTGCAGATAGGGAGCTTTGTTGGAGCTGGTTCGGGAACGTATAAAAGGGAAAGTGCGGAGGTAGCTCGTGTTGAAAATGGTGTTGTGGTGGTGGATGATTATCTTAAGGCAAATCCATTTGGCCGCTTACCATGGCCGGAGATACGATAAATTATTATACCTGAATGCTATGTGCTGTTGTTTGCAAGGTGATTTTAAGTTATAGAGTGTTACATTAACTGTTTAAATGAGTCTTTAAAACAGCAGGGGAAAAAATAAAACATTAATTTAAAAGAGGTGTACTTTGGAAGGAAGAATTTTTGTAATAACTTCTGGGAAAGGCGGCGTGGGAAAAACCACTGCAACCTCTTCAATCGGAGCAGCAATGGCCATGGCTGGAAAACGGGTGGCCGTGGTCGATATGGATATCGGCCTTAGAAATCTTGACGTGGTCATGGGGTTGGAAAATCGTATTGTCTTTAATATTGTTGATGTGGTCAAGAATAAATGCAAGCTTTCCCAGGCTGCTATAAAAGATAGAAGGATTGATAATCTGTTTCTTATACCCGCATCTCAAAGTGATAACAAGAGTGTATTAAAACCTGAAGATATGGTTACGCTGGGAAAAATTTTAAAAACAGAATTTGATATTGTTCTTATGGATTGCCCCGCAGGAATTGAGCAAGGCTTTGAAAATGCTGTTGCAGCTGCTAATGAAGCAGTGGTAATCTGTACTCCTGAGGTGTCATCGGTTCGTGATGCCGATAGAGTAATAGGTCTGCTTTATGCACGTTCCATTACTCCCAAGCTTATTATAAACAAAATCAACCCCCAGATGGTAAAAAGTGGTAACATGTTAAGTCACGAAGATGTGACCGATGTCCTCTCCATAGATTTGGTGGGATTGGTTGAATCTGATGAGCATGTGATTGTTTCGTCAAATATGGGTAAACCCCTTGTTATGCTTGAGGGTTCCAAGGCTGGCCAGGCATTTAAGCGGATGGCCATGAGGCTAGATGGTCATCCGGACCTTCCGATTCAGGTCCCTTGCAATGGCACAGGCTTTTT
>JAUVKE010000415.1 GCA_030592105.1 Desulfobacteraceae bacterium | reverse complement strand
AGGTTTTAAAGGGACCGCTTAAGGGAAGAAGACAGCCGATTGTATGGTAATCATAATAAGAAAGTTGTTTGATCTCTTCTAATATATTTACCGAGGAACCTACATTTTTATTTTCAGGATAATTCTGAACTAACCGGGAGAAAAAATAAATGGCATTTTTATATTTTTCCTCTTCAGTATCCACAACCCCCTTTAAATATAAAAAGTACCCCCTGGCCTTAACATTTTCAATATTTCCCAGAATATTTTCAACACCATCCAGATCAAGACCGGCAAGATACTCTTTTAATTTTACAACCATGGAATCTTTTTCTTCGGCCCTTGAATGGTCATATGCCATATAATAATAATATGCGGCTTTTTCCTCAAAACCGATGGTTGAATAAGCTTCTGCCAGGAGATTATATGTTTTTTTTAAATCCTTCTTTAAAACAGCCGTTTTCAAGACTTCAGAGCCCTGCTCTATAACCTTCCAAAAACTCCCTTCAGCATAATAGGTCTCGAGTATTTTATTTTTCGCATCAAAGGAAAAATCGCTTTCAGGAAATTGCGCAATAAGATTATTAAAAGCGTCCCGGGCAAGCTTATAATTTTCATTAAACATATGGATGATTCCGATCTTCATCAAAGCCCCTGAAGCCCTTGGCCCCCTGGGAAACTGCACAAGATATTCCCTGTAGAGTCCCATGGCTTTTTCATGAAAATGGCTGGCATACTGTGCTTCTGCTTTCGAAAAAAGCCTGTCCCCCGGATGAAGAGCTGCAGGGGAAATAATCACCCGCTTGGAATCGCATGAAAAGAAAAAAAACAAGCATATAAAAATAAGATAAATATTATTTTGTTTCATAGCTGCCTATTATTAATCAAATAAGTTTTGGAAACAAATCTTTTTTTCAAAATTATAATTTTTCAGGCAAATAATTTCACAATAAGGGGTTGGCCCCGGTAGTGTCCGGTTAGAATCTTGCGCGAGGGGAGTTTAATTGTTTTTGTAGCGTATTTAATAAATTTCATAGGGTCATATATTAGAACTGAGCCATGGTGAAATTTAAAAAGCTCTGGCTGTTTGAGCGCAGCGAGTTTAAGAGGTTTTAAAATTTTATTATTGCTCAGTCTATTGCTGAAATTATTTATGTGGGAATCTGCATTAAAACATAGGATTTGCCATGGCAAATGACATGAGAACCAGCCATGTTTTTACGTCTAATTTATTATTTACATTTTCACATAATTGCAATGCTTCGGATGGTGAAACAAAAAAAGTTTCAATATCTTCAGAGGTTGTGTTCCCCGCACTTGATGGCTCCCCATTACATTTTGCATAAACCATGCAGACAGACTCATCTGTCATTCCGGAAGAAGAATAAACAGCTGGACTGATCCTGATAAAACTCGTTAAATTCAAACCGGTCTCTTCAAAGAGCTCCCTTGTGGAAGCATCCATTACGGTTTCGCCATCATCAACAAGCCCTGCTGGAAAACCATACTGATACCCCCCCAGCGATACCCTGAACTCTTTTATGACAACAAGCTTTTCTTCATCCTGATGAAAAGGTACAATCACAACGGCATCAGGATCACTGAATTGACCGGACGCACATTTGGGCTCTTTACTCCTTGTTGCCAATTCCCAGGATTTTTCCTGACCTGTTTTGTCTAAATATGCTATTTTAAACATGTTTAGATATTTCAAATCTGTAATTTTATCAACTTTTTGAATTTTCAATATTATCCCCCATAAAAAAAAGGCTAACCTTTACAGGCTAACCTTTTTTTAATCAATTATATGGTGCCGAGGGACAGAATCGAACTGTCGACACGCGGATTTTCAGTCCGCTGCTCTACCGACTGAGCTACCTCGGCTGAAAAACATAAATGTATTTTATCTTACGTTCTTTGTCAATATTTTTTACAAAATATATGAATAAAAAAATTATGTCCCAAATGAAGCATCAGCCATTGCAATTGGAGCATCATTTAAAATAGAAATTGCATCCATTCTTCCAGCCGCTATGGGCAGAATTGATTCGATAAAATAACGGGCAGTCTGAACCTGACCATGATAAAAGGCTGCTTCTTTATTCTTCTCTATTTTTTCTTTCTTCGCTTTCCCGTCAGCATCCCCAAGAATCTTGGCAAGCTTTGGTGCTGCAACAGATGCTCTCCAGAGATGCATCCAGCCAAGAACAACTTCGGCCATGGAATCAAGAAAAGGTAGTGCATGGCCAAAGGCAGCCATTACTTTTGGCGATCCTGCCGCTTTTCCAAGATTTAATGCTGTTTTTCCAAGCTTGGCGACCACCTCTTCAAGGCGAACTGCAATATCGTTAAGCTCCGGATTGACTTTTGCTTCAGCCGCAGTCTTAAGGATCATGCCAAGGAGTTCCTTGAAAATTTCCCCCTTGTCCACACCTAATTTTCTTCCCAATAAATCCATAGCCTGGATACCTGTGGTCCCTTCATAGATAGGAGCAATACGGCTGTCCCGCAAAAGCTGTTCCACGGGATAATCCTTACATGCTCCATAGCCTCCGTGAACCTGGATTGACTGGGCTATTATTTCACAGGCACGTT
>JAUVKE010000005.1 GCA_030592105.1 Desulfobacteraceae bacterium | reverse complement strand
TACAAAAATTTCACCATAGCTCAGTCTCGCCATATGGCTTTATGAAATTTATTATCTGAACATCTACAGGCGGTTGCAAAAAAAACGAGAAATTTTAACCGGCTTTATTCTTTATGAAATTTCCGGCTCTCTTTTTTCACATAATCGACTAATATTTTTAAAGAATCCGGTGATACATCAGGGGCTATCCCATGCCCAAGATTAAATATGTGGCCGGAGCCATTACCATAAGATCTCAATATTTTTTCTGCTTTTATACAGATCTTTTCAGGCGAAGCATATAAAACAGCAGGGTCAAGGCTCCCTTGAAGCGCCACACGATCTCCCACCATACTGCGGATTTTACCGATATCCATTGTCCAGTCAAGCCCTAAAACATCTGCTCCGGAGTCAGCAAGCTCATCAAGGCAATAATGTACACCCTTTGAAAATAGAATCAGAGGTTCTTCTTTCCGTTTTATCTGGGAAATCACTCTCATTATGTATCTTAAAGAAAATTCCTCAAAATCATCACCCGAAAGAATCCCCCCCCATGTATCAAATATCTGGAGCGCATCAACACCCGATTCTATATTTGCACTCAGGTAAGAGGCAACAGCATCGGAGATTTTGGCAAGAAGTTCGTGGGCGAGTTCAGGGCTATTATAAATAAGCTTTTTAGCATTTGAGAAGGTTTTGGTGCCCCTCCCCTCAACCATATATGTTAAAAGCGTCCATGGAGAACCACTAAAGCCGATTAGGGGGACCCGTCCTTTGAGTTCTTTTTTGGTAAGCAGGATAGAATCCATAACATATTTCAGATCATCAAAGGGATCTATATGTTTCAAACTTTTTACATCTGTTTTATTTCTGATCGGTTTGGGAAAGACCGGCCCGATGTTGTCGTGCATTTCAAGGTACATACCCATGGCTTCAGGGATCACCAGAATATCTGAAAAAATTATTGCTGCATCAACGCCGATAATCTCCACCGGCTGCAGAGTAACCTTTGAAACAAGTTCCGGTGTTTTACACATTGTTAAAAAATCGGTATTCTTCCTGATAGCCCTGTATTCAGGTAAATAACGTCCTGCCTGGCGCATAACCCAAATTGGAGTCCTTTCCACCGGCAAGCGTTTACACGCCCTTAAAAAAAGATCATTTGTTATTTTATCCACATAGCCCTCCCCTGCCCAAGTTTATATAGATTGTCAGATAATTCATTTCACAAGGATAGAGGGAGGAAGGCGTATTATGATACTCCGACGACCGATAACGCAGTGAAATTATTTATGTGACGGTCTATCCGTTTGAATTGTAAATCGCTTTTAAAATTTCCCCTGCACCTGCATCATTTAATTCCTGCGCCAGTTTTTTACCTGTCTGTTCAGGTTCTTTTTTACTTCCGTTTATTGTCCGTCTGATAATTTTGCGTCCATCCAGGGTACCAACCATTGCTGCAAGGGATAAATTATCAGATTCCACCTGGGCATATGCCCCTATTGGAACCTGGCATCCCCCCTGAAGAGCGGCAAGGAGTGAACGTTCAGCCGTTACTGAAATATAAGTATCTTCATGGTGAAGGGGTTGAATAATATCGTTTGCAAACTGGTTATTTTTTTTAATTTCGATCCCCAGGGCCCCTTGTCCCACGGCAGGAAGCATCCGGGTAACAGGAATATATGAAGAGATATGTTTTTCCAGCTTTAATCTTTCAACCCCTGCACAAGCCAAAATTATTGCGTCCCAATCAGAAGTTATAAACCTGTTAATCCGGGTGGGAACATTTCCCCTAAGATCCATAACCTTTATGTCAGGTCGGAGATGCTGAAGCTGGGATCTTCTCCGTAAAGAGCCTGTGGCGACAATTGCATTTTTCCGCAATGTGTCAATGGTAATGCCATGGTCCCTTGCTATTAAAACATCCTCCACGTTGTGGCGTTTGGTTACCACAGAAAGCTTTAATCCTTCAGGAATTTTTGTTTCAAGATCTTTTAAGCTATGGACGGCTATATCAATGGATCCGGATAATAATTCATTTTCAATCTCTTTGGTAAAAAGCCCCTTGTCTCCAATCTTTGAAAGGGCAACATCCAGAATTTTATCCCCTTTTGTTTGAATACGCTTAATCTCAACTGTAATCCCTTTGTTTTTTCTTTCAATTGCATCTTTCACGTAATGAGCCTGCCATAAAGCCAGGTCACTTGATCGTGAACCAATAATTAAATTTGTCTTCATTTTTTAGAATATTTTCTCTATTTTGTAAAAAGTTTAACTATTCAGCTAATATGTACGGCAGCAGGTATAATCTGATTAAACCAGCAACGCTGAATAGTTACTAAAAAGTTTATAATCTTGATTTTAGTATCATAAACCAGATAAGTTCTCAATAAATTTGGACAAGTACCGTACAAATATGTGTAGGATAAGAGTAGATAAAAAAATACTGACAATCATTAATGGCACCTAATGTACATTTAACGCAAAAACTATTTTTACAGATATTCAGATAATAAATTTCATACGGTTAGCTGTCAGAACTGAGCTATGGTGAAATTTAAAAAGTTCTGGCTGTTTGAGCCTAGCGAGTTTCAGAGCTTTTTAAATTTTATTACAGCTCAGTTTCTTGCTGAAATTATTTATGTGACGGTCTATATATCAAAATATGGGAGAGTAACAAAAATGGGATATCAGCTTAATAGCTGTTTAAAAGCAGATAAATGTCCAAACAGGGCTATTAATTACGATAAATTCATGGGTCGGCTGGAGTCATTGTTAAAACAAGAAGACCTGTACAGATTTTTAAAAAAAAATATTAAAGGTAAAATTAAACCCCATCATAAATTTAGAATAACCCTGGCGGGGTGTCCAAATGCCTGTTCACAACCACAAATTAAGGATATTGGTATCATAGGAGCTTTAATACCTGAAATTTCAAATGAAAAATGTATTATGTGCGGAATATGTGTTGAGATTTGTCAGGAAGACGCAGTAAAATTTTTTCCGGGCAAAAAAGCTCCTGAAATCGATTATAATCTCTGTATGAAGTGTGGCAAATGTATAAACGAGTGTTCCTCCGGGACAATTAAAAAAGGGGAGGAAGGCTTCAGGGTACTCCTTGGAGGCAGATTGGGCAGACACCCTCAACTGGCCATGGAGTTAAAGGGAATATATAAGGAGGATAAAGTTTTGAAAATTGTAAAAAAATGTATAGGCCTTTTTAAACAAAATACCCGTGATGGAAAACGTTTTACAGAAATTATCCATACTTACCGACAATATTTTGAAAAGGAAAACTCCTGAAAAAAGCCTATTCCCATGTCGTAAAAAACAGATGTGATTTTTCATGAAAAACCCAAAAAATATCAGCCGGTTTTTAAAATTCGGGGTTGATTTTAACTTTGGCCATTAGATGTAAAAGCTGAGCTATGGTGAAATTTAAAAAAGTCTGGTTGTTTGAGCACAGCGAGTTTCAGACTTTTTTAAATTTTATTATAGTTCAGCTTACTGCTGAAATGAGCACTAAGCTCAAAAAATCTGATGTTGACAATATCATGATGGAAGGGTATAGAAATGACCGTCCCTGAATAAATTTTATAAGTAACAATGGAATATACTGCGAGGGATCCTGACAAACAAAATGAATTTTAAAATTCCTTACGAAAAAGAACTTAATCCCAGCCAGCTTGAGGCTGTTATAACTACAAAGGGGCCACTTCTCATAATAGCCGGAGCAGGGAGTGGAAAAACAAGGACTCTTACATACAGAGTCGCACGCCTTGTGGAACAGGGGGTTGAACCGGATGCCATACTCCTTTTGACATTTACCAGAAAAGCTTCCCAGGAAATGCTGCACCGGGCGTCCAGTCTCCTTGATAATAGATGCTCAAGGGTTTCAGGGGGGACATTCCATTCCTTTGCCAATGCCATACTTCGAAATTATCCTGAAGAGGCGGGGTTCAAGCCCGGCTTCACCATTATTGACCGTGTTGACTCTGAAAGTCTCATAGGAATGATAAGAAAAGATAGCGAACTTGTTTCAAAATTCCACACATTTCCCAGGAAAAATACCCTGGCAAATATCTTTGGAAAAGCAACCAATAAAATATTACCCATAGAAGACGTGGTAGCTAAGGATTACCCCCATTTTTCCATAACCACAGAAGTCATCACTCAACTGTATAAGGAATATAACAGCCGTAAAATTGAACATAACTTCCTGGATTATGATGACCTTTTAACACATCTCCATCATCTTTTGAGTAAAAATCCCGAATTGTGCCAGACAATAGCTTCGCGCTATCATTATATAATGGTTGATGAATATCAGGACACCAATAAAATACAGGCCAGAATCTTGTATCTTCTTGCCGAAGCCCGCAGAAATATCATGGTTGTGGGGGATGACTCCCAGAGCATATACGCTTTCAGGGGGGCAAGCTTTAAAAACATCATGGCATTTCCACAAAAATTTTCAGGGACAAAGATTATAAAACTTGAAGAAAATTACCGGAGTGTTCAGCCCATACTTAATCTAACCAATCAGATTATAGAAAGGGCAGCTGAGAAATATTCAAAAAACCTTTTTACCAGTAAAGAAGGAGGGGTAAAACCTGTCCTTTTAAGTACAGAGGATGAAAACTCCCAATCTCGTTTTGTAGTTAAAGAAATTGAAAAGCTGTATGAAAACGGGATCCCCTTAAACCAGATTTCCATACTTTTCAGGGCAGGATTTCATTCCTTTGATCTTGAAGTTGAACTTACAAAAGCAAAAATTCCTTTTATCAAGGTGGGGGGTTTCAAGTTCATGGAATCTGCCCATATAAAAGATGTTATTGCCCACTTAAAAGTAATACACAACCCCAATGACAAAGTAAGCTGGTACAGAATTCTCCTTTTATTAAATACAATAGGTCCCAAAACTGCCGACAAAATCTTTAATTCAATATCAGAAAAAAATATAGGGGCTGCAGGTTTAAACAAAATAACCCTTAAACCTAAAACAGCAGAGAGTACAGCCGGGTTAAAAGAAATATTTACACAAATGGACTCCAGCCAGCAATCTATTTGTCTGATGGGAGAAACAATCATCAATTATTATATTCCCATACTGGAAAAAAAGTATGATGATTACCCCAAAAGGAGAAAAGATCTGGAGCACCTTGCAACAATCATGGAACGTTATGACAATCTTGAAACTTTTTTGGCGGATATCTCCCTGGAGCCCCCCAACACAAGTATCGACAACACATTTACAGCCGATTATTCGGAGAATGACCGATTGGTTTTATCCACAATACATTCTGCAAAAGGACTCGAATGGCATACAGTATTTATAATATGGGCCTTGGACGGACGATTTCCTTCTTTACATGCTTTGAACAGCTCTGAAGATCTTGAAGAAGAACGAAGGCTTATGTATGTAGCATCGACCCGCGCAAGGGAAAAACTCTTTTTTATTCACCCAACTTACTTTTATGATAGAAGTTCCGGAATGATACTTGGTGCCCCATCATCCTTTATCGACATGTTGCCGGAAAAAATTCTTAAAAAAAAATCAATATAGATTTTTAAATAGTACCCAAAGAAAAACCAGGATTTTTTTGTTCAGGTACTATTCATCTGAAAATCGATAGGTTTAAGTATAAATTATGTCACCTGAGTATTACGTTTTAATTACAGGCTATATTTTCGGTTTTTATATGGCATGGAACATTGGTGCAAATGATGTTGCCAATTCCATGGCATCTGCTGTCGGCGCCAAAGCTCTGACAATACGTCAGGCGGTATTTGTCGCAGGAATATTAAATATCGTGGGCGCAACATTTATAGGGTCCCATGTCACTAATACCATCAGAAAAGGAATAGTCTCCACATCCATCCTTACAGATCCGCGTTTGGCCCTTATTGGAGCGCTTTCAGCGCTTCTTGCTGCAGCACTGTGGGTCAGCTTTGCCACATGGAAATCTCTTCCTGTCTCAACGACCCATTCGATAGTCGGCGCCATGATAGGGTTTGGAATTATGGCAGGGGGCTTTTCCGTTATAAACTGGGGTAAGCTTGCAGCTGTTATAATCAGCTGGATCATATCCCCTCTCATTAGCATGGTAATCAGCTATGTGATGTTTAAATGCATAGTAAAATTTATTCTGGCCAGAAGAGATCCCTATTCCAGGGCTATAAATCTCTCTAAATATTTCATAGGAATTACAGTTTTTATTATAATCCTCTCCTTCCTTTTTAAAACACCCCTTGGGAAAAGACTTGCCATGGAAACCCATGAAGCGCTTATTCTGGCCGTAATTATCGCCACCGGCCTTGGTTTATTGGGGAAACTGGCCATTAAAAAATTCTTTTCCTCAAAAAAAAGGAAAGATGAGGTGGAAGAAATCTTCAGGGTGATTCAGATAGGAACATCATGTTATGTTGCTTTAGCCCAGGGGGCAAATGATGTGGCCAATGCCATAGGTCCCCTTGCTGTAATATATTTTCTGGTGAAAACAGGAAGTGTGGGGGCCACTGTGCCGGTGCCTATTTTTCTATTGCTATTTGGTGGGGTCGGGATTTCACTGGGAATTGGAATGGCGGGCCACAGAGTGATGAAGACTCTCGGGACAAAGATTACCACACTTAACAATACCCGTGGTTTTTCTGTTGATTTTGCAGCCGCCACAACAGTGATGATTGCATCAAAACTGGGGCTTCCTGTATCAACAACCCATGCAGCAGTTGGAGGGGTACTGGGGGTTGGATTTGCCCGGGGGATGGAGGCGGTCAATTTTAAGATAATTTTTCAGATTATAGTTTACTGGATTTTAACGGTTCCTGCTGCTGCTTTCACAAGCATGATAATCTTTTTAATTCTCAAACATGTTATATAGGAGGAAAACAATGCGTATACCATTTCTTTCAATTTTTATAGCTTCCCCCTTTGAAGGACTCCAGGAACATGCTGAAAAAGTAAAAGAATGTGCATGGACTTTTCAGCAGGCAATAGAATGCCATATTGAAAAAAAATGTGAATCATTTAGTAAATTTGTCAAGGAAATAAGCATGCTGGAGAGTGAAGCAGATGCAATCAAACGCAGGATACGGGGGCACCTTCCCAAGGGAACAATGCTCCCTGTGGATAAATTCCAGTTATTCAGATATTTAAGAGAACAGGATTCAATTCTTGATGCTGTGGAGGATGCTGTAGACTGGATCTCCTATCGGCCTGATCCTGGGATTCCCGCAGAAGTTGCAGAAGATTTCATTCTTCTTGCTGACCAGGCAGTGGCTCCCATTGAAGAATTAAATATTATGGTTACTGAAGCAAGAAACTATTTTACAAGCTTTTCAAAAAAACAACGGTTGATTGTTAAGGAAATTATCCATAACATACGCCAAATGGAGCATGATGCTGATACCACGGAAGATATGGTAAAGCAGAAAGTATTCACATCAATCACAGATCCTATTATGGTATTTCATCTGATTCGGCTCAGCGAAACCATCGGCTCCATAGCAGATCATGCTGAAAATGCAGGAGACATGATGCGAGCAATGATAGCGGAATAATAAACGCTGACAAAATAAAAAATGACGCTGAAATAACTTCCCTTTTAATGCGTGCAAAATATTTTGTCAGCGTTTCCATGAAAAAGCTATGGAGAAGGAGAATCTTTAAAAAAAAGCCACCATATGTACAGCCCCAGTCCGGCCAAAGATAAAACAGACAAAATATAGGCCTTCCAGTCAATCGGTTTTTCCGCAAACCCGTCTTTGTTTACATCACCAACTTTTTTTTTACAAAATTCGCAGATTTCTGCATTCAAAGGGAGTCTGCCAAGACATTCATAACATTTTTTCGTGGTATGGATACTTCTGCCGTCCTGTTCAGTACCGGATGCCTGCATAATTTCAAGCTCCTTTAAAGAAAGTATAGTATTTAGATGTTCAGATAATAAATTTCATAAACCCAGATGGCGAAACTGAGCTATGGTGAAATTTAAAAAACTCTGGCTGTTTGAGTGTAGCGAATTTCAGCGGTTTTTAAATTTTATTATAGCTCTCAGTGTCTTAAATTATTTATATGAACTCTATAGCAACAGGTATAATCTGAACCTGAAGCATTTTTAATTACAAATCCCTTTCAATGGTGATTTCACTTTTGCTTCTAAGCTCTGACAGTAATAAATCAAAATGCTGCCGCTGTTTTTCCCTGGTGATCATATTTTTTATATTTTTTTCTTCTTTAGCAAAGAGTTCCGGGTCAGGTTCTTTTATCTCTTTAAACTTTATAATATAGTACCTCCCCTGCTCCTTGATAATATTTTCAGGAAATTTTTCTTTTTCCGAGAGGATAAAAGCCGCATTAATTCCCTTTTTCCCCAGCCCTGTTTTTTCAGAAGAATCATTTCGCTTAAAAAAAAGAGTCTCCTGGGGAGACAACTCATATTTTTCGCTCAATTCTGCCATGGAGTTTCCATCTTTTAAAGCGGCAAGAAATTTTTCAGCATCCTCTTTTGCACTTGTATCTTTTTTTTCTTTTAGTGAATCAATTTTAACCTGTTCTTTCACATTTTCAAGTTCAGGAACCTTTGCAGGTATCTTTTCCATGGCCTGAATAATATAAAATTTCCCATTAAAATCCTCAATATCACTTATTTCCAGATTTTCAAGAGAAAATGCAATGGATGCGAACTTTGAAGAATCAGCGACTCCTTTTATCCGGCCATTTATTGTAAAAAAATCTGTTGTATGAATTTTAACATTATACTCTTTTGCAGCATTTTTCAGGTCATCTCCGTCAAAGGAGATATTATAAACCCTTTCTGCTTCTTCATAAGCAAGATCTGCAGCCTGCTGGCCTGTAAGTTTATCATAAATTTTATCTTTTGCATCCTCAAAAGAAAGCACAGATTCTTTATTCACCTTTTCAACCTTGATAATATGCCATCCGAATCTGGTACGAACAGGGTCACTTACATCCCCTGCCTGCATGGAGAAAGCTCTGTCAGAAAAAGGTGCGACCATATCTTTTTTTCCAAATGTCCCCAGATCTCCCCCTTTATCCCTGGTTGGACCCTGGGAATATTCTTTGGCAAGCTCAGCAAAATCCTTCCCGGTTTTTGCAATCTTTGATATCTTTAAAGCCTGTTCCCTTGTTTCATCCAGCGTTTTAGAATCATCATCAGATTTTGTTTTAATCAATATATGACGGGCATGTACAGTTGCAGGAGTAACAAACTCTTCAGGGGCATCCCCGTAATACTCCATTAGTTTTTCATCTGATATTGAAACAGAGTCTTTATAATCATCCGGATCAAAAAGAAGGTAACTTGCTTTAACTTCAGGTTCTGTTTTATAAGATTGCATGTGGGTATTAAAAAAATTTTCTATTTCTTCATTAGACACTGATATATTCTTATACTTGTCAGGGGAAAAAGCAATATAATCGACCTTAACCGATCTGTTTATCCAGTCATACCATTGCCTGATCTCAAGCTCTGAAACCTTGACACTGTTTATTATCATCTGTTTTAATTTTTCGATGAGCATTCTTTTTTGATGACTGGCTTCAAATTCTTCAGGAGTTAATCTTGCGTGATCTAATATTTTTCTGTAAAGGCTGGAATCAAAATATCCATTGGTTTTAAAAGCAGAAATTTTATTTATTGCATTTATCATCTCCTCTTTTGGGACAAGCAAACCCAGGCGATTTGCTTCCTTAAGGAGCATTTTTTGATCTATTAAACCGTTTAAAGCCTGCTCTTTTACCCTGAACATCTTAATTATATTATCATCTAAATCTCCCCCCAAATTTTTTCGCAGCTGTTCAAGAATATTATTATAAGCATTCTGATATTCTTCATATGATATGGATTCTCCATCAACACTTGCAATCGAATTTGGGTTTTTATCCCTGAAACTTCCAACGCCCCAGAATACAAAAACAGTTATTATTGCCCCCAAAAAAATTTTAATGATCCAGGAACCAGCTTGTTTACGCATGAAATCTAACATATTTTTCCCCATCACCTTTCAATTGTTGGCAGGTATAAAATTTTATTGAAAAATTGCTAATTTATTTTTGAGCTAACCCTTAGTTTATTTCTTAGAAATAGAGAGTATCAAGTTTTGCCGCAGCATTTTTTAAATTTTTTGCCGCTTCCGCAGGAACACGGCATATTTCTCCCCACCTTTTCTTCAGAACGTTTCATCGGTCTTTGTTTTAATGCTTCATCGCCTGAACCGGAAAAGGTTAAATCCTGCTCCTTTGGGTGGTTATATTCAGCAACTTTTTCAGGTTCTGCAACCTGTATTTTGAACATGATATCAACAATTTCTTCCTTGATTCTTGAAATCATATCCTGAAACATCCCATAACCTTCTTTTTTATATACAATCAAGGGATCCTGCTGGGCATAACCCCTCAGGCCGATCCCCTCTTTAAGATGATCCATACTAAGAAGGTGATCTTTCCAGAGATTATCCACGGTCTGCAGCATTACAAAACGTTCAAGACATCTAAAGTCCTTTTTACCTATGAGCTCTTCCTTTTTATTATATATGGCGACAGCATGGTCATATATTGAGCGGATAAGAGTATCTTTTGTTATTTCATCAGATCTATTATCATCCAGGTGAAAGCCATACTGTTTAAATACCGTATTTTCCAGCTCTTTAATATCCCACTGCTCAAATTCTTCTTTTTCATGGGTTATATCTTCAACAACTCTAGCTATTCTGTCATAAAGCATCTCATGGATCGAGTCTTTTAAATTGTTTCCATCCAGAGCCTCCCTGCGCTGCCTGTATATGACCGTCCTCTGCTGATTCATAACGTCATCATATTCCAAAAGATGCTTTCTCATATCAAAGTTATGCCCTTCAACCTTTGATTGGGCATTTTCGATTGATTTGCTTATTAATCTGTTCTCTATGGACTCCCCTTCTTCCATTCCGAGTTTATCCATAATTGAAGAGATACGCTCCCCACCAAAAATTCTTAAAAGGTCATCCTCCAGGGAGAGAAAAAAACGGGATGACCCAGGGTCCCCCTGTCTTCCTGAACGCCCTCTTAACTGGTTATCTATACGCCGGCTTTCATGTCTTTCTGTCCCGAGAATATGAAGACCACCCAGATCGGTTACTCCATCCCCTAAAACTATATCGGTTCCCCTTCCAGCCATATTAGTCGAGATTGTAACAGCCCCCTTTTGACCGGCCATTGAAATAATCTCAGCCTCTTTTCCGTGATTTTTTGCATTTAATACATTATGCTTAATCCCTTTTTTTTTCAACTGACGGGACAAATCCTCAGAAACATCTATTGAAACGGTACCTACAAGAACAGGCTGGCCAAGCTTATGAAGTTTTGCCATCTCTGTTATTGCAGCATCAAACTTTTCCTTTTTTGTTTTATAGATAACATCAGGAGAATCCTTTCTTATCATTTTTTTATTAGTCGGTATAACCATCACGTCGAGATCATATATTTTTTTAAATTCCACCGATTCCGTATCAGCGGTTCCGGTCATACCTGCAAGTTTATTATACATCCTGAAGTAATTCTGGAAAGTAATGGAGGCCAGAGTCTGATTTTCGTTTTCTATTTTGACATTCTCCTTTGCCTCCAGTGCCTGGTGCAGCCCTTCACTGTACCTGCGCCCCGGCATCAATCTCCCTGTGAATTCATCAACGATTATAACCTCGCCATTTTTCACCACATAGTCCACATCACGTTTAAAAAGGGAATAGGCCTTAAGGGCCTGATTAATATGGTGTAAAAGTTCTATATTTCTGGAATCATAAAGGTTTTCAAGCGCCAGGATCTTTTCGGCATTTGCAATACCTTCATCAGTGAGAACAGAAGACCTTGCTTTTTCATCTATGGAAAAATCGACATCCTTTTTTAATTTTGGGATAATTCCGTTAACCATATAATAAAGACTCGTCGATTTTTCGGCAGGTCCGGATATTATAAGAGGTGTTCTGGCCTCATCCACCAGAATACTGTCCACCTCATCAACTATGGCATAATTAAGCATGGGTTGTGCAAGGGATTCAGCATCAAACTTCATATTATCCCGCAAATAATCAAAACCGAATTCATTATTTGTCCCATAAGTAATATCAGAACTATAAGCCGCTTTACGTTCCTCATCAGTTAAACCATGGAGAATAGTACCCACCGACATATCGAGAAAATTATATATACGCCCCATCCATTCGGCATCCCGGCGTGCAAGGTAATCATTAACAGTAATAATATGGACGCCCCTGCCTGTAATCGCATTTAAATATGCAGGAAGGGTTGCGGCCAGAGTCTTCCCCTCCCCTGTTTTCATCTCAGCTATTGCTCCGTTATGGAGAACAATTCCGCCTATTAGTTGAGCATCAAAATGCCGCATTTCAAGGACACGTACCGAAGCCTCCCTTACAACTGCAAAGGCTTCCGGAAGAATTTCGTCTAATAACTCCCCCTTTTTAAATCTTTCTTTAAATAAAAATGTCTTTGCTTTGAGCTCATGGTCGGTTAAGGATTGGAGATCAGGTTCCAGGGAATTAATTTTTTCCACAAAGGAATCCATCTTTTTTAATTCCCGATCGTTTTTACTGCCGAAAATTTTTGTCAGAAACTTTGCGATCATATATTAATTAGCCTCCGCAAACATAAACAATATAAAATTTAAAAATACGAATATTTGGCCTGATTTATCGAAAAAAACAAGAAAAATGCAAGATGTCATTTTTTTAGGGAGTGGAAGTATTTGTGTGACGGTCTATGGATCTTTTAAAATATATATTTCGAAGGATTTACATAAAGGCCATTTATCTTGATGCTATAATGGACATGGGGCCCAGTGGTCCGTCCGGTACTACCCACCGTAGCAATACAATCTCCCCGTTTTAGCCTGTCACCCTTTTTGACCATAAGCTTATTAGCATGTCCATAGATTGTGACCATACCATGGCCATGATCAATTATAACTGTCTTTCCCATCAATCTCTTTTTCCCTGAAAATTTAACAATTCCATCAGCAGTAGCTATGATCGGCTGGCCCTTTTTAGCAGAAATATCAAGCCCGTTATGGAAAGTTCGGCGCCCGGTAAATGGAGATTTTCTATATCCAAAACGTGATGATGTCCATCCGACTTTTTCTATGGGCCGGATAGATGGAGTGGCTGCCAGCAGATTCCGTTGTTTTTCGCACTGCTTATGCAAGGCTTCAAAAGACCGGGCAGCCCCTTCTGATATTGCGCTAAGATCCTTTATCTGTTCATGCATCCTGCGCATAAGAGGATTATGTGTTGAATCAAGGGATACTTCGGCTTCAATACTGTCAGGGATTGGTCCGCCAACATTAAAGAGACTCTGCTGATTTTCTGAATTATTATCAATATTGGCAATAATACGTAGCTTTTTTTCGAATTTATTTAATACTATTAATTTTGATCTTAATGTATCTATATCTTTAGAAAAGGTCTGTATCTGTTTCCGCTGGCAAAGCAATTCATCGGATTGGGCTGAAATTTTTGCTTTGAATATTCGCAGATCCATGGCCGCCTGCTTAATTTTGAGATAATCACAGGCAACATAGACAAAGCCGCCAACGCAGGCAAATAAAAAAACAGATAACAACAACAGCAATTTTTTTGTAATAGTTACTTTTTTAAATAAAGAGCCGCTATCATTAAACGCAATAAAAAAAATGGGCCTGCTCATAGCTATTCAGTCCTCAGCCGGTAAAAATTCTTCTTCATCCCGCTAAACGAGATGAAGAAGAGAAACAAAAACAATTAAGAATTAACAAAATTCATTATTTATAATTTTTTCTGTTACTTTTGAATTCCCAGTTTAAATTTAAGAGATTTAAGTGTATTTTTCATGAGCATTGTAATTGTCATGGGGCCGACACCGCCGGGTACAGGAGTAATGGAGCCCGCTATCTCCTTTGCAGCATCAAAATCAACATCACCGGATAAAACAGCAACCATTTTACCAGGATTTTTCTTGCTCGGTTTCTCTCCAATTCTGTTAACTCCCACATCTATTACACAGGAGCCGGGTTTAATCCATTCCGGTTTAACAAGTCCGGGAACCCCTGCTGCAACTATAAGTATATCGGCACGTTTGCAGTGACCCTCAAGATTTTTTGTCCGCGTATGGACAACAGTTACTGTGGAGTTGGCTCCATCACCTTTTTGCAGCATCATGTTTGCTATGGGTTTACCCACTATATTGGAACGTCCCACAACAACAACTTCTGCACCGCTGGTCTCAACACCGGCTCTGATAATCATCTCCTGAATTCCAGCAGGTGTACATGGGGGAAACTTAACTTCATTACCACCAATCATGAGACGACCCACATTTACAGGATGAAATCCATCAACATCCTTATCAGGATTAATGGCATTTAAAACCTTTTTTTCATCTATATGCTTGGGAAGGGGCAACTGTACAAGAATACCATTAATTGAATCATCATTATTATACTTATCAATAAGAGCCAGAAGATCCTCTTCGGGAATATCCGCAGACTGATCATCCTGTACCTCTGTAAAACCGACTCTGTGAGCGGTTTTGATCTTTAATGTAACATAGGATATTGAAGCTGGATTTGCACCGACCAAAATTGTTACAAGCCCGGGAACAACACCATGTTTTTCTTTAATATCGGCAACTTCTGCCGCGATTTCATCAAGGATCTCTTCACGAATTTCAGTCCCTTTTATCAATGTTGCTGTCATATATTTAATCTCCTTAAAAAAATATTACACTACTTAAAAACTTCAAAATAAAATATTTACCATTATTTATGATTTTTTACAATACCGGCAAACAATTAATTCTTGTTTGATGGTAACTATTCAGCGTCACTGATCTGTACAGCAACAGGTTTAATCAGATTATACCTGTTGCTGTACAGATCAGCATAGTTACCATAGAACAAATATATAGATATTCAAATAATAAATTTTATAGGGCCAAATGTTAGAACTGAGCTATGGTGAAATTTAAAAAGCTCTGGGTGTTTGAGCGTAGCGAGTTCCAGAGGTTTTTAAATTTTATTATAGCTCAGTCTATTGCTGAAATTATTTATGTAACGGTCCATGGCCCTAAACAGGAAAAGGCACATTCATCAAGCCTGTTGTTTCATCAAGACCTTCCATGATATTCATATTCTGAACAGCCTGACCTGCTGCCCCTTTAACAAGGTTATCTATTGCTGATGTTATTATCAGACGATTATTTTTCTGGTCAACCTTATACCCGATGTCACAATAATTTGTCCCCCTGACATGGAGTGTATCCGGCCGGCCTTCTTCTTTGCATATGCGGATAAAAGAGCGGTCTTTATAAAAAGAACCGGCTTGAGCATATATATCCTCTATATCGATTCCCTTATTAAGATTTGCATATATCGTGGTATACATACCTCTGGTCATGGGGACAAGGTGGGGAACAAAAGTTATGTTAACAGGCCTGCCTGCTGCCGCCCCCAGCACTTCATTCATCTCTGGATTATGGCGGTGAACTCCGATTTTATAAGCCTTAAATGATTCATTTGCCTCACAAAAATGTGCGGTTAATGAAGTAGACCTCCCTGCTCCGCTTACACCAGATTTGGAATCTGCGATTATTGACTCAATATCTATCATATTATTTTTTAATAAAGGTACAAGGGGCAAAAGAACACTTGTGGGATAACATCCTGGATTACCAATAAGAGATGCTTTTCTTATATTATCATAATAAACTTCACACAGTCCGTAAACAGATCTTTGCAGCAAATCCTTTGCCGTATGGGGCTGGTAATAAGACTCATAGAGCAAAGGATCATCAAATCTGAAATCTGCGGAAAGATCAATAACTTTTTTATTACGCTTTACAAGCTCAGGGACTATTTCCATGGGAAGCTTATGGGGAAGGGCTAAAAAAATAATATCTGCTTGAGCACAAATATTTTCAATGGACAACTCTTCACAAACCAGATTAACGGACCCATCCATGGATGGAAAAATTTTATCAAACCTCACATCAACATATTGACGGGAAGTTAAAACCCGTATATCAACTTCAGGATGGCCAGATAACAGCCTCACAAGTTCTGCCCCGGCATATCCTGTTGCCCCTATTACTCCGACATCAATCATACAATCTCCTGTTCTTTGGCAGTAATGCCAGGTTAAAATTTCCCGCATTTTTTTTGCAACTTTCTAACCGGACAATACTTGGTCCCTGCTACATATTTGTAAAACAAGCCTTTCCAGTATTAATTTATGCTCCATACCTGTGGATTTCATCATTTCATCGGCTTCACCCAGGGATTCAAATGCTTTAAAAAGTTCATATTTTTTGAACCTGTCAGATTTCTGAAACATTTTATAAACAGGAAAGGAATTTTTCGGGGTTTTTGCAATCATAAGGTCTGACCCACTTTTCCCACTGGTTTTTGAGCCCTTTTTTAAAAGCATCTCATCTATTTTTTTCTGCTCCTTTAAAAATTCTTTATCATATTCAATTACAGCAGGGATCGTAGTTTTCTGAAAACGATTATATGGACAACCAGGCTGCCACGCACTCCTGTAACGGCTCTCAACAAAACCCTTTACAAGAAGAAGTTTTCGTATCTGATTTGTTATTGCTGTAACAAGCTGAAGAGGATGACTTATTTCACCCCCATCAAGGAGTGAGGCAAGATAAAAAAGCGCCATATCCCGATTTCGGTCTGTTATGGCATCTGTGAATTCATATAATGGATCTTTTTTTGTTCGTTTTAAAACATACTCCACATCCTCAACCGTTATCATCTCGCGGGAACCAACATAATTAACAAGTTTTTCAAGGCTATTATTAAAAGTACGAAGATCAAAACCAACCATTTCACACAGAGCAGAATATCCGTTTGGGTTTATCTTTTTTCGGCTTTTGTCAAGAACAGCAGTGAGTGTATCATGCAAAACCGAATTTTGGATTTTTCTCTCCTCCATACGGCCACCGGCAGGGACAGTGCAATCGACCACCACCCCAAGCTCCTTTATTGTTTTATAAAGTCCCCGCCTTTTGTCCACATGATCTGTTGTTATTATCAGATGATTTTTTTCAGGGAAGCCCTTTTTAATTGAATCCTGCAAAAATTGCATATGGTCAGTGCCGGAAGGTACTGACAGATTATTGCTGATACAGTATTTAACGACATCATCTATCCATGGGTCACCTGACCCATCCTGGCCTTGGTTCAATATTTTTTTTCTTTTTTCCCCTTTAAGATCATCCAGTTTAATATCCAAAAGAGCCATGAGATTAAGGAGCTGCGACGCTGCTTTTTTAATATCATCACCGTCAAAGGCCTCTTTAGCCTTTTGAAGAATAATCCCTTCATCCTGTTTGGAATAAAATATCCGTGAATCACAAAACGCCAGAACCTTTAATTCGGGCAACATGGAAAAGGTGTTAAGGGTCGATATCAGATCAACAATATTATTATTTGTTCCGGCAACAGACTGATAATTCGGATTTTTTAAATAATCCGGAAGCATGACCTCTAAAAGGCTTTTCATTATTTTTTTATAAAGAAATTCTTCACCATGGATGAGATATACAGGTGCAAAAGATGTTTCCTGTTTTTTCTTTAAATCTTTTTCAAATTTTTTAAAATTAATTGCAGGCATTTTTTTTCCGGCTCAGATACAAAAGCATAAAAATTGCGCCAACCAACATTATTATTCCCACAACCTGGGAAACAGAGAAGATGTTAAAGAAAACAGAGCCCCTGAAATCTCCACGCAGGACTTCAATAAAGGAACGGGTAATTCCATAGAGGAGAACATAACTCCAAAAAATCTGCCCGTCAAACTCTTTCCGTAAACGGAAATACCACAATAAAATAAAAATTATAAAATTGGCAAATGCCGAATAGAGCTGAACAGGATGAAGAAAAACACCCAAAGGAGCCAGGGAATCAGTATTTGTAAAGCATACTCCCCACGAAAGATCAGTCTCTTTACCATAACAGCACCCTGCGGAAAAACAGCCAAGACGTCCGAAAAACTGACCAAGGGCAATGGATGGAGCAATAATATCGGTTGTTTTCCATACAGGTACCTGTTTGATTTTCAGATATATTACACCTGTAATTAAAGCAGCAATAAAACCACCGTAAAAAACCAAACCCCCATGCCATATTTTAAAAATCTCAAGGGGATCTTCAATGAACAGTTGCGGGGCCGTAAAAATATAAAAAATACGCGCGCCAAGAATAGCCGATATTAGAAGATAAAAAGCAAGATCTGTGATTATTTCTTTACTAAAACTTAATCTTTCAGCCTCCTTTGCCGCCATAAAAATCCCGGCCATAAACCCAAGAGCCACAAAAAAACCATATGTATGTATGGAAACAGAACCAATTTTAAAAAGAACAGGATGCATGATTTTATACTTTATCCTTCAAAAAAACTATTCAGGCATTTTATCAAAAATCAAATGATATGCAAAAATTGTGATCCCAACTGTTATTGCGCTGTCAGCAATATTAAAAGCCGGCCAGTGGAGATTTTTCAGATAAAAATCAAGGAAATCAACTACATAACCAAATCGGATCCTGTCAATCATGTTTCCGACGGCACCGCCGAAAATCATTGCAATACCGGTTCGTAATTTTAAATAGCCCGTCGGTATTTTTAAATAAAAAAAATAAATCATTATAATAAAAAGAGCCGACACAAAAATAAAAAAAAACACCCGGACAAAAGGGGGCTGATTCGCCATCAAGCCAAAAGCTCCACCAGGGTTTCTGATATTGGTGAAGCTGAAAAAACCGGTAACAACGGTAACAGAATCATAAAGAGGGAGCTTTCTTAAAACAACTTCCTTTGTTATCTGATCAATTAAAACAACAAAACCGGCAACAAAAAACAAGACCATATGTTTACCGGAAAAATTTATTTTCAAGCGTTAAGCTCCTTTATAACCTTCATACATCCATTGCAGATTTCGGGATATTCCTGGATAGTCCCCACAGATACGTTATGGGTCCAGCACCGCTCACATTTATCTCCCCGGGCAGGCTCAACCAGCACAAAGAGCCCTTCAATATCCGGACTCTCATAAGCTTTAACCGGTTTTTTATTTTTAGTTAAAAGGGCCTCAGAAACAATAAAAATCGCACTTAAATCCTCAGAATATGGGGAAAGCTGATTATATAGATTTTCATCGGCAAAGATGGTTACTGCTGCATCAAGGGAATGACCTATTATTTTTTGTACCCGCGCCTCCTCCAGAGCCTTGGTTACATTACCCCGCAGAGCAAGTATCAGTTTCCATTTATCAGCAAGGGTATTATCTTTTAACCGGTCATCAGAAGCCGGAAGTAACTCAAAATGAATGCTTTGCTTATCTTTTTTATTATCAGAGGACATAAAACTCCAGAGCTCCTCAGCGGTAAATGGAAGAATGGGAGCCATGATCTTTATGATTGAGTCAAGGATAATATGCATGACTGTTTGGGCATTTCTTCTTATTTTTGAACCTGGAGGCAATATATAGAGTCTGTTTTTCAATATATCAAGATAAAAAGCAGAAAGATCAATGGTGCAAAAATTAAAAAGTCCATGATAAATAAGATGAAAGTCATAACTTTCATATGCAGCCATAGATTTTTCTATGAAAAGCTGAAGTCTGTGGAGCATATATTTATCAATATCCGGCATTGCTTCATAGGGGAGAGCATCTGTTTCCGGGTTGAAGTCTGAAATATTACCCAGGATAAATCTGCAGGTATTTCTGATCTTTTTATAAGCATCGCTCAACTGTTTTAATATGTTTTCAGATATGCGAATATCATCTTTAAAATCGGATGCAGCGACCCACAACCGGAGAATTTCGGCTCCGTACCTGTCTATTACCTTGCTGGGAGCCATGACATTACCAAGGGATTTGGACATTTTTTTCCCATTTGCATCCACAACAAAACCATGGGTCAGCACAGATTTATAAGGAGCCTTGCCCCTTGTTCCAACGGCAGTCAAAAGAGAGCTGTGAAACCATCCCCTGTGCTGGTCACTACCTTCAAGATAGAGATCTGCGGGCCATTTAAGATAGGGCCGTGCCTCAAGAACCGCAGCATGGCTAACGCCGGAGTCGAACCATACATCCAGAATATCTGTCTCTTTTACAAAGGTATTATTATTACATTTTTTACAAACTGCATTTTCAGAAATAAGATCTGCCACATCCTTTTCAAACCATATATCAGCCCCATATTTTTCAAACAGGGCAAGTATCTTATCCAAAGAGTCCTGATCTATATAAACTTCCTTACATTCCTTGCAGTAGAACAAAGCAATGGGGACACCCCAGAAACGCTGTCTGGAAACACACCAGTCAGGGCGATTTTCGATCATACCATATATTCTGTTTCTACCCCAGGCCGGTATCCATTTTACCTTGTCTATCTCTTCCAGTGCTTTTTTTCTCAACTCTGTCTTTTCCATTGAAATAAACCACTGATGCGTGGCCCTGAAAATCACAGGTTTTTTACAACGCCAGCAATGGGGATATGGATGGGTCAAAGGCTCCCTGGCAGCAAGGAGACCATCCTGGTCAAGACGCTGAATTATCTCCTCATTGGCTTTAAAGACAAACTTGCCGGCAAGGAACCCCGTTTCCTTTGTGAAACATCCGCTGTCATTTACAGGGGCATAGATATCAAGACCGTATAAAAGTCCCACCTCATAATCTTCACGTCCATGCCCCGGCGCAGTATGGACACACCCGGTGCCAGCCTCAAGGGTAACGTGATCACCAAATATTATCAATGAGTTACGATCATAAAAAGGATGGCGGCATTCTTTTTTCTCAAGTTGTTGTGCATCAAGTTCGGCCAAAATATCATAATCTGAGATTCCGAATTTATCCATGCAGCCTTTAACAAGATCTCCGGCAAGAATAAGAACCTCACCATTTTTTGTATCAACAGCAGCATAAGTAAAATCAGGATGGATAGCTATTGCAAGATTTGCAGGGATTGTCCAGGGAGTGGTTGTCCAGATTACAAGATAAACTTTTTTCCCTTCTGATCCGGCAATTTCTAAATTAAAATTGTCTGCAACAGGGAATTTAACAAAAATTGACGGGCTCGTGTCATCGGCATATTCGATTTCGGCTTCCGCAAGAGCTGTTTTACAGCTGGCACACCAGTATATCGGTTTTTTGCTTCTAAAAAGAGCCCCTTCAGAGAAAAATTTTGCGCATTCTGCAGCAATGGCAGCCTGATATTTATAACTCATGGTCAAGTAAGGATTTTCCCACTCACCCATTACTCCCAGCCTTTTAAAATCCTCACGCTGAATATCTATAAATTTTTCAGCATACACCCTGCACAATTTACGGATTTGAGCCTGGGTCATCTCCTTTTTTCTGTTTCCAAGCTCTTTTTCAACATTATGCTCGATGGGAAGACCGTGGCAGTCCCACCCTGGAACATAAACAGCATCAAAACCGGACATCTGTTTTGAACGAACGATTATATCCTTTAATATTTTATTTAATGCCGTACCAATATGAATATTACCATTTGCATATGGAGGACCATCATGCAAAATAAACTGTTCTTTCTCCTTTGATGTTTCTCTGAGTTTATCGTACAGGCCAATCTGCTCCCATGCCTTTAACTGCTCCGGTTCACGCCGGGTAAGATTTGCTTTCATGGGAAATTTTGTAGCAGGCAAGTTTAAAGTTTTTTTGTAATTCATCTGTTTAACCATCCTTTATTTATCAATCCCTGATGCCACGGACTTTAACAACTTATAACCGATAACGGAGTGAAATTATTTATGTGCCGATCCATAGGCTGCTTTAACTGTTAAACTGATATTTATAGATCGCCACATAAATAATTTCAGCAATAAACTGAGCTATAATAAAATTTAAAAAGTTCTGAAACTCGCTACGCTCAAACAGCCAGAGCTTTTTAAATTTCACCATAGCTCAGTTTAGCGCATATTTGTAATCAGTAAACCTAAAATAATTACAAATTGTTTTTTAAAAAAAGTATAAACCGTATATTTATATTGGTATTTTTTTTTTATGCAACCTTTTTGTGTTTTTTTCGTATTATATTTCAAAGTCTGAACCATTTATTTTTGACTTTTAGTGACCGGCCGGGATACAGTGCCATGTCAAGACCTGACCCTTTTACCAAAATGGCCGGTGTTATAACCAAGCCCATATTATAATTCTATAAATTGTCAGATAATTTCCTGATTTTAAAATTTGGCATAGGGCCAGGGGGAGGAAGGCATACTATAATACTCCCACGACTGATAGCCCGGTGAAATTATTTATGTGATGATCCATAGATGATCCGGGCAGGTTTTGGAAAGTATTTTCATCAAAGCTGGTTGCGTTCCTTTTTTTTATATGTTATCAATTACATAAATATGTAGAAAAAGTTCACATTTATAGATCTGCCGTATTTTACTTTCTGCTGTGACTACTTAAAATTAAAGATGTTATTTTGATAAATTAGATTACATTATGAAAAATAATATTTACATCATCGGACCTTGTGAATTACAAAATATTCTTTTGTCTGAATATATTACAAACAACACAAAACTCAAATGTGCCTGCCCTCAGGAAATAATTGTTCCTGATACTGGAAAAAATTGTAACCAACCTTTCCTGATTCTTAAGG
>JAUVKE010000482.1 GCA_030592105.1 Desulfobacteraceae bacterium | reverse complement strand
GTTCAGCTTTGTATGGCAATTATGTTGGGTATAATTGTGCTGCTTCTTCCAAGACCGGAAGGAACTAAATTTAAAATTACAGGCGATAATGACAGAATTCTGTCTCAACAGGTAAACCAGCATTTTTCCTTAATCGAACCGGATAAAGCGAATGCTGGAAAATATATATTAGAAGCAAAAAATCCAGGCAATAATGAATCTACAGCAGATTTTTTACAAAAGAACGCATCTCAATTAAAGGTAAGCGGAATCAAAGTAGATTATGTCGATGGCCTTTCACCAAAAGCAAAAAGATTTTTGGCCATGCTTGTTGTTCTGGTTTTTCTTTTTGTGATGGAGCCTATACCTCTTGAAATAACGGCAATCTGCATAGGAGTTTTTCTTGTTTTAATGGGTGTGACCGATGTAAAAAATGCATGGGCTCCGTATATGCATCCTGTGGTGATTTTTATCATGTGCTGTCTCATTTTTGCTATTTCCCTGGATAAAGCAGGCCTGACAAAACGACTTGGCTACTTTATCATCAAAAAAGCTGGGAGCAGTGTTACAAAATTTACCTTTATTATAGCAATAGGGCTTGGCCTTGCTTCGTCATTTATGCACGATGCTGCAGCATGTGCTGTCGGTATTATCACGATGCTCCCTTTGATGAAAGCTGTGGGAATAGAACCACATTCAAATACAGCAAAGTTTATGATGCTGTCGCTTCCGTTTGCATGTTCCTGCGGAGGCATGGGAACACTGGTGGGTGGCGGTCGCTGTATGGTTTCAGCGGCCTTTCTTCAAGAATTTACAGGAATTGAGATCACTTTTTTTGAATGGATAAAATATGCAATGCCAGCAGCCATCCTTACTGTTCCTGCAGCTGTTGCAATTGTCTATTTTGTTTTTCCCCCGGATCCCAAATTTAAACTGCCTGAATTTAATGAAGACCTTGGCCCATGGACATCTGTTGAGAAAAAAGCTCTGATCATTATTGGCCTGGCATTTGTATGCTGGTTGACAAAAGGACTGCATGGATTCCATTATTCCATCACAGGTATGCTGGCTGTAACAGCCCTGATTCTTGCGAAAGTGATAAAGTGGGAAGATATACATGTTAATCTTGAATGGGGAACAGCACTTTTTATTTTTGGCGGTGGAATTTCTCTTGGCCTTGCTATGGGACATTCAGGCGCAGCCGATTATTTCGCAAATCTTTTTTTCCCTTTCGTACAAGGAAAAGGGTGGTTGATAATGTTTATCGGAGTTGCTGTATTCGGAGCACTTGTAACAAATGCTATGGCTAATGTGGCTGCAGCTGCATTAATTCTTCCAATAGTTATTCCCATGGCTATACTTGAAGGTGTTAATCCTGTTGTGCTTTCCCTTTGTTTAGGAACCGCAACTTCATTTGCCATGCTTCTGGTTATAGGCTGTCCGCCAAATGCTATTGCGTACAGTTTTAAATATTTTAAGGCATCTGATCTTACAAAGGTTGGGGCTGTTGCCACCCCGATTCTGCTGTGTATTCTTATTATTGTTGCATCTATCTGGTGGAAAATACTCGGTTTAGTATAAATAATGATTACTGATCTATACTCCTGAAAATTATTATTTACGTTTTTTCAATTACCAACGCAACTATTAATGCTTAAAGTTATTGAAAAATCGCAGTTTATGGCTTTTTGGGAGTATTATAATAGGCCTGTACAAAAGGAAGCATGGAAAAAATCGATATACTTCTTGTTGATGATGAAGATGGTTTTAGACAAACTATAGCCAAACGCATGGGGAAAAGAGGATTTATTCCCATGCAGGCAGCAAATGGTGAGGAGTGCCTCGCCATACTTGATAAAAAACCGGTAGATGTAGTGGTGCTGGATGTCAAGATGCCTGGAATGAATGGGATTGAAGTATTACACCGTATAAAAGAAAAATATCCTGAAATAGAGGTTATACTCCTTACGGGGCGTTTAACAGCTGCAGATGGTGTATCAGGTATTAAAAAAGGTGCTTTCGATTATCTTGGCAAGCCAATAGAACTGGAGCACTTATTAAAAAAGATCACTCAGGCCTATGATAAGATTAAACAAGAGAAATTAAGAT
>JAUVKE010000467.1 GCA_030592105.1 Desulfobacteraceae bacterium | reverse complement strand
TTCCATGGTTGTAAAATTAAAAGAGTATCTTGCCGGTCTTGATCTGGATGGTGTTGAAAATATTCTGAGTAATATTGAAAATCCTAAGGCCAGGGGGTGCCTTTTATATTTAAAGGGGGTTGTGGATACTGAAGAAGAAAAATATAAAAATGCCATTTATTTTTTCTCTTTGTTAGTTCAGAATTATCCTGAAAATAAAAATGCAGTTTCCGCGGTAAATATATTAGAAGAGATCAAACAACTTTCTTATTATGATTATCATGCAATCGGCTGTCTTCTTCCCTTGAGCGGTCCCTTTAAAACCTATGGAAACAGGGCTTTAAGGGGGGTCGAAATAGCTTTATTCAGGTTTAATGCCAGAAACAGAGGGACCCCGATAAAATTAATAATTAAAGATACCGGTTCTGATAGCAAAAAAGCTGTTTTAGCTGTTGAGGAGCTGTACCATGAAAAAGCAGCAGCCATTATCGGCCCGATTTTAACTGCTGCTCCGGCTGCTAAAACGGCTCAAATCAAGGGGATCCCTATAATCACAATTACTCAAAAGGAGAATATAGCAGATATCGGGAGTTATGTCTTCAGGAATTTTTTTACCCCTGAAATGCAGGTAAGAACCATTGTATCCCATGCAATTAGAAAGTTGGGCTTAAGTGATTTTGCTATCCTTTATCCTGAAGATAAGTATGGAAAATTTTTTATGAATATTTTCTGGGATGAAGTGGTCAGGCAGGAGGGAAGAATTGTTGGAATAGAGTCCTACAAAACAGATCAGACGGATTTTGCAAAATCGATAAAAAAGCTTGCGGGGCTTTACCATGGCATTCCCCGGCGATTACTAAAAAAAGAAATCGAAGAAGACCCGGCAGAGATAGATGATAAGCCCAGAGCAATTGTCGATTTTGAGGCAATTTTTATTCCTGACGAGCCGAAAAGATCTGGTCTCATTCTACCCCAGTTAGCCTATTATGATATAAAAGATATTACTATTTTTGGAACCAATCTCTGGCATTCAGATACTTTGGTTAAGATGGCGCGGCAATATGTTCAAGGTGCAATAATGCCGGATATTTTCTTTGCGGAAAGTTCTTTGCCCCAGGTAAAAGAATTTGTTAAGGTCTTTGAAGATACTTTTCAGAATAAACCGGGATTCATCGAGGCAGTAGCCTATGACACAGCAACTCTTTTATTCCAGGCGGCTGTTCAACCGGATATATATTTCAGAAGCAGTCTCAGGGACGAAATAATAAAGATACAGGATTTTTTTGGTGTAACCGGGGAGACATCTTTTGGGACAAATGGTGATGCTTTTAAAAAATTATACCTTTTGCAGATAAAAGGAGAGAGGTTTGAGGAAATTGAGTAAATATGATTATTAAACAGGCCATGGACGTTCTTAGGCTGGAGGCTGACGGGATACTCGGTTTGATCGATAAGCTTGACGAAAATTTTACCAGCATGGTTGCCCTTGTATTAAACTGCAATGGCCGTTTAATACTTGGTGGTATTGGTAAATCGGGCCTGGTGGGTAAAAAAATAGTGGCGACCTTAAACAGTACGGGAACACGATCCATATTTTTGCATCCAGTTGAAGCCATGCATGGTGATCTTGGAATAGTAAGCAGAAACGATATTTTTCTTGCCCTTTCAAATAGTGGTGAAACCGAAGAATTAAACAGTCTTATCCCCAGTATCCGGGAAATAGGATG
The DNA here is from genome assembly GCA_030592105.1 of Desulfobacteraceae bacterium. The sequence goes on along the minus strand of JAUVKE010000467.1, from coordinate 504 downwards.
TAAGATTATTGCATTTACGGGGAATGTTGATTCCACTCTGGCAAAGCAAAGCGATATTGTTATAGATGTGGGTGTAAAAAAGGAGGCCTGTCCCCTGGGTCTTGCGCCCACAACAAGTACTACAGCGCTTCTTGCCATGGGGGATGCCCTGTCGGTGGTTTTAATAAATGAGAAAAAATTTATGACCTCTGATTTTAAAAGAATTCATCCTGGAGGGATGCTTGGCCAAAGACTTTCGGGAAGCGTAAAAGATATTATGCTGAAAAATGGGGCAATACCCTGTGTTAATGAAAATGCTTCCATGGAAGAGGTTGTAAAAACCATAGATGGTTTTAAATTAGGAACAACCCTGATTTCAGATGCTGACAGCCGCCTTGTCGGTATACTCACAGATGGGGATTTGAGACGTTTAATAGTAAAAAAGAAAAATATTTTTAAATTAGCTCTAAAAAATATAATGATTAAAAATCCAAAAGCATCATATCCTGATTCCCCTGTATATGA
>JAUVKE010000006.1 GCA_030592105.1 Desulfobacteraceae bacterium | reverse complement strand
TTTCTTATAAACCGGTTTAAAACCCTTGATAATGGCTCAGGTTACCCCACCAGCCTTTTGACAGTTTCCAAAAAAAGCCCCTGGTCAAATTCCCCCTTGACAATGTATGCCTGTGCCCCCACCTGAATACCTTTTCTTCTGTGTTCATCCTTTGCAAGGGCAGAAACTATAATAATAGGAGTATCTTTATGCTCAATATCAGCCCTTATCTTTTCCGACAATTGGAATCCATCAATCCCCGGCATCTCCACATCGGAAATTATAAGATCATACTTATCACCTGTTATAAATTCAAGGGCTTCTTCCCCTGAACTTGCACAAGTAACATGATACCCCTCAGCTTCCAGAATACCGTTGATCAAAACGCGGCTGGTTAATGAATCATCCACTGCCAGAATATGTGGGTCCTGTGAAGATTCTTTTTTCTCAGATATATTTTCCCCGCTGAAGATGTCGGATTCAGCAGTATGTCTGAACAATGCGGCAACATTGAGTACCAAAGCCGGATTACCGGAGTTTAATATGGCCCCGCCAAGGATAAAAGGGGCATTTTTCAAGCCTCCCCCCAAATCTTTAATAATAATTCTGTGTACCCCCATTATACAATCAACGGAGTATGCAGCTGTTTCACGCCCTGATTTTAACAGAATAAACGGTTTTTTCTGAAGGGAATCACCCCCAGCCAATCCCAGGATTTTACTTAAACGGGCAACCGATACAGGAGATCCGTCGAGATTGATTACATATTTTCCTGCTACTGATTCTATTTCGCCGGGGGAAACATAACCTGTTTTAATAACCATATTAAGGGGTATGAGAAATTGTTCCCCTGATACTTCCACCTGGAAAGCGTTTATCATATTTAATGCCAAAGGAAGTTTTATTGAAAAACGGGTAAATTTATCTTCCAGGGTATCAATGGTGATCTCTCCACGAAGGGAATCGACCCTGTCTTTCACTATATCCAGCCCGACTCCCCTTCCGGCAAATTCAGTAATAATTTTACCTGAAGAGATCCCTGAAGCAAATATTAAATAAAGGGCTTCTTCGTTTTTAATCTCAGCGCCCCTTTTTTCGTCCATAATCCCCTTTGAAATGGCTATTTCCTTGATTTTTTCAACACTTATTCCACAGCCGTCATCTTCACATGTAATATGTACAAAATCACCTGCTTTTTCAAAATTCAGTTTGATCAGACCTTTTATATTCTTCCCTTTGGCCAGCCTGGAGGTTTCATCCTCTATTCCATGGACTGCTGCATTTCTTATGATTTGATTAATCGGTTCTTTAAGTTCTTCCAAAAGATTTCGATCAAGCTCAACATTATCTCCGGTAATAGTGATATTGAGCTGCTTATTTAATTTTACAGATAAATCCCTCACAGCTGTCTTAAAGTAATGGGACATGTCTGAGACCTTTATTGACCTGACCCTGTAAATAATCTGATATATGCTGTCTGAAATCTGCTTTAATTCCTCCACATTTGAGTCAAGGATTGCTGTATTTTCAAACAGACTTAAATAAAGGGATTCCATATCAATTTGCCGGGGCAAATTACTAAAAGAATCTGAAGATTTTTTATTTGTTGATCGCAGTTCCGAGGTAGTATGAATCTGTCTCCTTGCCTTACGATAAACCTCTGTCAGTTTACCGAAAGATATAGCGGTATCCTTAAAAGAGGTATAAAGCCGTTCCATTCTGATGGCACCTATAACAAGTTCACTGGCCTGGTTCATCAAATTATCAATATCCAGTAGAGAAATCCTGGCTGTTTCCTGCTTTTTAGTACGGATTACGGGTTGCATTTCTTTTTCGAATTTACTGGCAAAGCCCGAGGACTGTCCCGCTTTTTTTATGTCCACCAGAGGGGATGTTACCTTATCAACTAGTTTAAACCTCTCCAGTGTCTCTGTGATGTCGATCAAATTTTCGGGTTGGCCATCCTTTACAATCCCAATAATATTTTTTATCAGATCCAGAGTTTCAAGGATCAGGGTAACCATCTCCCCTGTTATCTGAAGATTATAGTCCCTTGTCCTGGTGAAGATTTCTTCTATTAAATGGGCCAATTTGCTTATATTCAAAAGACCCACCACGTGGGCGGCTCCTTTCAGGGTATGGGCATACCTGAAGAGGCTTTTTAACAGATCCGGATCCTCAGTTTTTTTTTCAAACTCAAGAATGTCCCTGTTAATATTTTCAATAAGTTCATCAGCTTCGATCATGAAATATTTATACGGATCATTCATGCTAAAAATCTTTATCTCTTAGAAGTGATCAGTCGTGTCCGGTTGGAATCTTGCGTGAGGGGAGTTTAATTGCTTTTGTAGCGTATTGAATAAATTTCGTAATAGCTGAAAAAACAATTAAACTTCCCGTATTTTCTTTCTTGCAATTTTCTAACCGGACACTACTGGGTTTTTAAAAATGGCCTGTGGGGTCCCCTATAATTTTTCCAGGATCGCAGCCATATCAAGCAACTGAGTGGCTGCATCTGCAACCTGCTTTGCTCCGTCCTCTGTCTCCTGCACCAGCTGGGTAATCTCCCCCACCTCAGAGGCGGCTTGTTCAATAGCGGTTTTCTGCTGATTCACCGAAAGATTAATTTCATCTATGGATGTCATTACCTGCTCTGTAAAACCGGTTATCCGCTTTAGAGCTCCTTTTACCTCCTGGGAAAAGAGAATCCCCTTTTCCACAGCTTTAATACCATCTTCTGTCGACATAATTGTTTTATTGGAATCGGTCTGTATATCCTCTATAATAGTTTTCACCTCTTTAGCCGATTCAACGCTCCGCTCCGCGAGTTTTATAATTCTGTCGGCCACAGCCATAAATCTCTTACCCATTTCCCCTGTTCCTGCCGCCTCAATGGTGGCATTATAGGAAAGGACTGTCATCTGCTGTGAGAGCTCGTTTATTACATCGAGAACAACCCCTATGTGCTGGGATTTTTCTCCAAGGGAGAGCATGTTGGACGCACTGATTTCCACCTTTTTTTTTATTATTTTCATCCCATCCATTGCCTGATCAATGGATGCATGGCCATTTTCAACAGCTTTATTAGTATCTCTGGCTACAACTGTGGCCCTTGAGGAAGTTTCAAAGATCTGTTTTGACGTGGCTACAAGTTCCTGCATAACTGAACCTATTTCGGACATTGACGATGTTTGATGGGATGCGGACTGGAGCTGTTGTTTTGAATTTGCATGGAGCTCCCCTGAAGAAGTATGAATATCATTTCTAACATGGGACAAAGGGAGTACCACCGACCTGTAGATATACCAGTAGAGACTCGTAAGCAGGATCAGTAAAATAGTGACAAGGCCAAAGGATATTGTAGAAACAAGGTTAGTAACTTCATCAATTATATCGGTGAATATTCCATAGTCCTCCACCATCTCTTCTGAAAAAAGTTCCATCTCCTTTAAAAGCTTATCATGGGAAATATTATGGCTCCTGTAATCTTTTATTATTTTTTCCATCTCAATAATTATATTTATATCATCAACCGCAACGGTCAAAACTTCCCCAAAGCCCGCCGCCCTGAGTGCTAACCCCTCAAAAAAGTTTATTCTGTCCAAGGGTATTTGAGCGAAAGATTTTATTTTACTCAAGAGCAGGTTCACCCCCATATCACCGGGAATATCTGATTTAAGATCAAAAATCATATTTATCTCCCGGAAATGCTTCTCTGGAGAGTCTATATTCTTTAATTTTTCCACCTGGAGAGTAAATAGGCCAAAAAGCTGAGAATGTTTTCCTGCCAATCTTTGAAAATCAGCAGTCTTTCCAACCTCTAATACAGCAAAAAACACGATTATTCCCGAAAAAAAGAGGAGCAGAACAAGTAATTTAAAAGCCTGTTTTAAATTTAAGTTTTTAAAGTTTTCAAACATAATCCCTCCATTCAATTGAAGCAAACATTCCTAGTCAAGCCCTTTTAAATCAAGAAGTGTCACCAGTTTTTCTCTGTAATAGATCTCTCCTCTGGTCAATCTATTGACAAATTCATTCTGTCCGGAAACTTTTGGTTTTATATCTTCCTGATCAACTGCAGTAAGATTCACAAGGCCGTCAACGAGTATCCCTAATTCAGAATTAATACCTCTGGCCACCAGAAGAAAGGGATTATCTTTTGTTTCATATGGTATCTGAAACAAATTATGCATATTGGTCACCAATATAATCCTGTTCATATAATTCACCACTCCATGGAGAGAAGCCGGAGCACCAGGCACAGGGACAATCAGCTTGTTTAAAAGAACTTCCTTCAACTGTGTTACAGGCAATGCAAAGGACTCTTTTCCCATGGAAAAAACAAGATATCTCTCAGAGCTTTGATCCTTTTCTTCCACAACTTCTGCTATGGAAAGTTCAGAGGTCTCTTTTAATTCTTTTAACAAATTTTCGAATTTACGATATCTATTCTGTTTTATCATTTACTTTTTCCATGGGAAAAGCATTTAAAATTTATGAGTATGGATTTAATAAATTTCTTCTTTTACAGATATCTTCCAGAGCCTTTTTTGTAAATCCCCCCGAAAGAATCCGTATTCTGCCATCGTCCTGGTTTTTTATAACTGCCAACCCGTTTTTAAAAGCACGGGCAGACGCTTTATCCCTCCCTGAAGTGCCATACAGATGCCCTAATCTAAAATGGGACAGAAAAAAATTATCGTCTAAAAAAAGGACTGTTTCATATGCCTTTATAGCCCGTTCATAATCATTCTCGTTTTCATAAACAAGGCCGTCAATATAATAGGAATCAGGCAAAAATTCATCTTTTTCCCGTATTTTTTCGGCATAGCCCCTGGCATTATCAAAGTCTCTCAGGTTTATCTTTATTAAAGATGCAAGGCGCATGGCAGCAACATCAGGCAAAAAGGTCAATTTTTCAAATTCAGCTGAAGCTTCTGCGTATTTCTCCTGAAAATAAAAATCAAGGGCATTTTTGTAAGCCGAATCATATAAATCCCGTTTTTTTGTTTCTGCCCCTTGAACTGTTTCATTGGGGCTGCCTGGCGGATCAGTTGCTGTAAGGTTATTTAAAGGAAGCTTTGCACTTAAAGGGGAGAGCTTTTCATTTTTGGTTTCCGGCCTTTTTATTCCGTTTCCGGAATTCTTCTCTTTTTTCTGATATACATATGTATCATTTGTCCGGAGAGGAACAAAGAATTCCCTGGGAAGCAGAAATGCTTCTGCGTGACCTGTAATAAAATATCCCCCCGGGTTAAGAGAATCAATGAATCCGTTTATGATATTCCTGCTCACCTTTTCTTCAAAATAGATTAGAACGTTTCTGCAGAAAATAATATCAAACCCGCGGTATTTATCAGGGAATCTGCCTCCTTTATCAAGTTTCATATTAAATGGTTCAAAAGCAGCAAGTTTTGCCGCAGGTTCTTTAACCATCATCCCTTTTGCAGTTTTAACAAAATACCTGTTGATTAATCCCTTTTCTACTCCCCTAAATGAATTTTTTGTGTAAACACCGTTTTCCGATTTTTTTATGGAGTTTTTGTTAATGTCCGTGCCGATTATTTCAATATCCCACAGGTTTAAATCATAAATAGCCTGTGTAAGAATAAACGCTATGGTATAGGCTTCTTCACCTGTGGAGCAACCTGCTGACCAGATCCGCAGCCGCTTTTTCTTGATGGATTTTATAAGCTCCGGCAAAATATAATATCTTAAGGCGTTACATTGATTGTTATCTCTGAAAAAATAGGTTTCCGGCACAGCAATCTCATTCACCAGCCAGTCCAGTTCAACGCTGTTTTTGCCTGATTTAAGATGTCCAAGATACGCATGTGGCGATTTCAACCCTGTTTTTCTTGCCCTGTCACCCACTATAATGGCCACACGCTTATAGCTTTCCGGCCCAAGCCTTATCCCGCTTTTTTTCATTACAAGACTTAAAATATTATTATATTCTTTTTTTGTTATCGATAAGGTCATATGTTTTGGGAGAACCCTTAGCCTTTTTCCACAGTTATTCCAGTTAAAAAATCAAGATCAAGAACCGGGATCATTACATCAGACCTGACCCATACAAATTTCAAATAATCAACCTTGGGCATGGAAGGAGCATTTTTATCTTTTTTTATTTTTTCTTCCATTATTTTTTCAAAACCTGCCAATCCATCCACCAAAAAACATATGGGATTTTTTTTTGTCCGCAGGGCAATAAAAAAATTCTTTTCAATTCCCTTGGAGGCCAGGTTTAAAAATCTATCCAGGGCTACAACAGGAACGCTTTCACCATGAAAATTTATCAGTCCGATCAGGGAATCGTCAGCGCTGTGGATGGGAAGGATTCTGGGAAGTCTATTTACTTCTATAACACCGGAAACCTCAATGCCGAACTTTTCACCCCCCAATAAAAAAATCAATATCATCACAGAATTTTTTTCTTCCATAATTTTCATGCCTTAGAGAGGGTTAAAACATAAATTGTCAGATAATTTATTTCGTAAGGATGGAAGGAGAAAACCTGAGGGGCATACTGACACAGGCTTTTTTTTAAAATTAATCTTGGGAAGAGAGCAAAGAGAAAATAATACTGGAATATATCTTACAGTTGATAATGACCCAAAATAATTTTCTTAAAAGCTCGTGGTGCGCGCACCAAAGGTTTTAACTCTGTAATAGAGTAAGGATCGGAAATTATATAAATTGAACAAAAATTGTGAAGGATTTTGGTTCATATACAAGGCGCATTAAAGGTTGAATACTTGATGTATTCGGCCTTTGATGTAACGCAGTAGATGGACCAAAAGACAAGCAATTTCGTTCAAGTAATTTCATTTCCGATCCTTACTGATCTTTTCTCACCAGATAAGTACTCAAAACATCTTCAACCACAGAATAAGGATCGATTTTTCTATCAGCAATCCCATTAATATAATCTCTTCTTTTTCCAGTCCCTGCAAGTCCTTTAAAGATTAATTTCTGCACCTCTTCCTGGAATATCATCCCCAGTTCATGGGCACTCCTGTCAAATTTTGCACGCTTTGCATCCTCCGAGTTACGCAGGTGTGTCGCATGCTTTTCAATGGCTTCCATTAATTCATCGATTCCTGTAATGCCATCTGGTTTATCTGATACACAGACTGTGGGAATTATTTGAGGAATCCAGGCATTTTTATCCCTGGTGGTGGCCATGTTAACTGAAGCCTTCAAGTGCCTCATGCTAGCGTTGGCCCCTTCCAGATCAGCTTTGTTAAGAACAACAACATCAGCTATTTCCATTATCCCTGCCTTCATAGCCTGGATGTCGTCCCCCATTCCCGGTGTAAATACAACAAGGCACGTCCGTGCAAGATGAATAACGTCAATTTCATCCTGACCTGCGCCAAGGGTTTCAATAATAATCACATCCATCCCCAGGGCCTCTACTATGTGAATAACATCATAGGTGGCTCTGGAGATTCCGCCAAGATGTCCTCTTGATGCCATACTCCGGATATAAACACCTTCATCATTTGTATGGCCCTTGAGCCTGATTCTGTCTCCTAGAATCGCACCCCCTGAAAAAGGACTGCTGGGATCGATCATTACAACCCCCACAGTTTTCCCCTGGGCACGGTATTTTACTATAAGCTGACCTGTGAGGGTACTTTTACCTGCTCCGCCGGCTCCTGTTACCCCTAGGATCATCGCCTTACCCGTAAGGGGATAAATCTGTTTCATAACCTCGTGGTGTTTTTCAGTTTCATTTTCGACCCAGGTTATTAAGCGTGCTGCTGCCCGGCGGTCTCCTGAAACCAGCCTTTTTACCATTGATTCAACTTCTTCTTTTATATCCATATTATTCAACTCTTATTTTCTTTATTATTTCAGCCTTACATTTTCATTGATAAAATCGATAAACCGGCTTGAAAGAGTTCCTGCCCGAAAGACCATATTCATGCCCATTTTTTCCATTGGAGGTATATCTTCAACCGGAATTGTACCCCCTGCTATGAGCAATACATCGTCAAGCCCGTTTGTTTTCATCTTTTCCACTATCTTGGGAGTAAAAACAAGATGTTCCCCTGAAAGAAAACTCAATCCAAGAACATCGGCATCCTCTTCAACAACCGCACTTATAATATCATCGGGTGTATTAAAAAGCCCCAGATAAATAACTTCCATCCCTGCTTCTTTTAAGAGAGAAGCAACTATTTTTGCACCCCTGTCATGACCGTCCAAACCGACTTTGGTAATAATTACCTTAATTTTTTTTTCTTTTACCATGATTACTATCCATTTTTAAAAATATAGTATTACAAATTAAAGGGGGAGTCAATGATCTCCATAGGGTCATAGTGATAGCCACAAACTTCACGCACAGTTCCGATTACTTCAGCCGTGGTGGCATGGACTTTTGTGGCTTCCACCATTGCCCTGATGGTATTTTTCCCGGCCGCAGCATCATCCTTAAGCCGCTTAACCGCCTCTGTAAGCTTTGTTACATCCCTGGACTCCTTCATTCTCTTGCATTGTTCCACCTGCAGCCTGGCAGATTCCAACGCTACCCTTTGAACATCCATGGGGGTTTCTTTTTCATCTTCGGTCGTAAAAATATTTTGCCCCACAACCAGCTTGTCACGGGTTTCTATCTCTTTCTGGCGATTAAAGGCCTCTTCTTCAATTCTTTGATCCAGCCATCCGGTTTTAATTGCCTGATACATTCCACCCAGGTCATCAACCTCTTTGATGGCCTTTGTTATCTCTTCTTCAATTTTATCTGTGAGGCTTTCGATAAAATAGGAACCTCCAAGGGGATCTGCCACATTTGTAACACCGGTTTCATAGGCAAGAATCTGCTGGGTTCTCAGAGCCTGGAGATGGGAAGCTTCGGTGGGGAGACAGATCGGCTCATCATAGGAACAGCAGTGGAGTGACTGAACGCCACCTAAAACAGCAGATAATGCCTGATAAGCCACACGGATCAAATTATTTAACGGCTGCTGGGGAACAAGGGAACATCCTGATGTATGAACCGCAAACTTAAACTGTATAGACTTTTCTTTTTTTGCCCCATATTTTTCTTTCATCAATTTGGCCCACATCCTTCTTGCAGCACGGATTTTAGCAATTTCCTCAAAAATATCAATATGACATGCTACATAAAAGGTAAATCTCGGGGCAAAATCATCAATATCCAAGCCCCTGCTGATCAGTTCATCAATATAGCACATGGCAAGACCAAAACCGTAGGCTACCTCCTGGGGTGCGGTGATTCCCTGTTCCCGCATATCATACATATTAACCGTGGTATGGTACCATTGGGGCATATTTTTTGTACAAAATTCCATTACATCGCAGCCGAGTTTTATAGCCAAATCCAGCGGGGATGAGGGCTTAAACCCGCAAAAAGCCGTATGTATGGGGTCATTCTGAATAGATCCCCGAAGGGTGGAGATATTATAGCCTGCATTTTCAGCAACAGCAATATACTGGGACATGGTTGCAGCGCAAGCAGTGGTGGCAGCTATTACCGACCAGCTGATTTTATCTAAAGGGATATCCCCTGTTAAAAATTCCATGTCAGTAATTGATGAGACATTGACCCCTGTCAATCCGACCTCATCACCGGCAAGGGGATGATCAGGGTCAATGCCCAAAGCACTGGTTATATCAAGGATTGTATTTAAGCCCGACCCCCCTGCCTCAACCAGATATTTCAAGCGCTCATGGGTATCCTGGGGAGTACCTATTCCTGCTATTTCACGCTTTGTCCACAAACGACCCCTGAACATATCCGCATGAATTCCCCGTGTATAAGGATAGCTTCCTGCATCCTGAACATTTTTCTTATAATGATCTCCGGACAAATCATCTGGTGTATATATTGACTTAACATCATATCCTGACCATGTTTTAAAACTGGAGGGTTTTTCATAATAGGCCTTAATACAATTGTCCCAATCTGTTTCTTCGGATAATCCGGTATCGGATTTATTATCTTGCTTATTCATTTTTTTCCTTTTATGCGTAAAAATTCAGCAAAACCTGCTTGCCATACCTGATTTAAATTCTAATGGTTGAAAATCCAGACATATTATGTTAATCTGACTAAATGTTAAAATACTATAATGATGGTCTTGTAAAAAATAATATCTCTTATGAAAAATCAAGTTACTACACGCTGTAACCGCTTATATAATTGAATCCAGGCTTCCTGCGAAATGACAAAAAGAGCGTTTTCAACTTTTTACGAGTCATCTAAACAAATAACATTATAAATAACTGGTCATTTAGCAGTCAATAAATATTTTTTTGAGGTTGGTTTTATTTTCGGCCATTTTAAGATAGAAAATAAAACCAACCTCAAATTTAACGATTTGGCAAACATGGGGCAGCGTCTCAATCAAGACCGGATAAAGCAACACAAAAAAAGGAGATCATGGGAATAAACAGCGGTCAAAATGAATTCAGGAGTCTTGATAAAAGCTTAAGAATGCAAAAAATTATAGATGCGGCTGTGACCCTCTTTCATCATAAAGGTTACAGATCCACCACCCTTGATGATGTGTCAAAAAAACTGGGGATAACAAAGGCTGCTTTGTACCATTACGTGAGCAGCAAAGAGCATCTCTTATCAATAATATATATTCAGGCCCTGGAAAATATTTTCAAAAATACTACAAAGATTTGTGAAATGGATATTTTGCCCGATAAAAAGATGAGATTCCTTATCCAGAATCATATTAAGAATATTATTATTAATTCCATTTCCCTCCTTTCTGTTTTTTTCACGGAGGAAAATCAGCTTTCTGAAAAAGATTTCAATAAAATCACTAAGGGGAAAAAGAAATATGACAGACTCATTGAAAATACTATTGAAGAGGGAATTTCCATGGGATTATTCAAAAAAACAGACCCAAAATTAACGACCTTTGGAATACTTGGAATGTGCAACTGGATTTATAAATGGTATAAACCTGAACATACCATTTATACAGCTGATGAAATTGCAGAAAATTTTATTAATCTTATTGAAACAGGTTATCTGAACAATAATCAGCATGAAAAAGAGACAACTGTATTAAAAAATAAAACATCCTGTCAAAAAGGTCTGCCAGGGGGAAATAGCGAAACACTAAAAGCACTCAGGAACAACTGCCAGGTGCTGATTAATATAGTCGATGAATTAGAAAGTCCGTAAACTTAAAAGCCACAAGCTTTACGTTTTTTTTGAAGCGTGGTAAGATAAAAAAGAATAACTCCTCCTGCCATTACCCAAATTCCGGCAAAAAATGCATAATTCAGAGACGAAAAATCCATTATTATTCCTGCAATAAAAGCCCCTGCGAACATTCCAAAGCTGTGAGCCATTGTAATAAGCCCCATTACAGACCCCATGGCATTTGTACTATTCCCTTTTATTATTGCCTCTGCCATAATCGCAGGGGTTGAAATTCCCCCACCCAGACCAAAAATTATATTTCCCAAAATAAGATTATTAACATTATTTGCCCTGACAAAGAAGAGGAATCCTGTTGCTGCGATCAATCCTCCGGTGACGATCATTAGCCTTTTATCTATCCTGTCTGCCATATAGCCCATGGGAATGTGGGCCACACCACTTACTGCGGTGCCCAGCATCAGCAGAAAACCTGTGACTGAACTTGTAAGATTAAACTCCAGGCCGGCCAGTAATGGAAGAAATCCCCAGGCAATACCTATGCACGAAGCATAGGAGAATCGATAAATAAATAGACCGGCCATCTGCCTGTCCCGAAGCAGAACATTCCATGAAACCGGCATTTGTTCCCTTCGGCAAATTTTTTTTTCGTTTTTTGTTGAAGGGAGCCAAAGCAGGCTGGCCAAAAAAGCTATTCCTGCCAGGGCGCCCATGCTGAGAAATGATGCATTGATGCTGAATCTATCATTAAGCAAACCACCAATTAACGGACCCAGACTTAACCCCATAAAGGCTGATAAATTAAAACAGCCCATTACAAATCCTTCTTTTCCAGGTGGGGTAATATCACCTATATATGCCTGGGAAACAGGCATAATCATGGCTGACCCCACCCCCTGCAAAAGCCGTATAATAATCAGATGGTTCACATTTTCAGCAGCCAAAAATGTTACAGAGATTATTGTGTAAACAAAAAGGCCTGTAATAATAAAAATTTTACGCCCTTCTTTATCTGACAGCCCCCCAAAATATGGAAGAAAGATTGTTCTTGAAAGGGAAAAAGAGCCAAAAATCGCTGCTATGTAAAGCCCGCTTGCGCCAAGATCATGGGCATATATGGGAAGGAGGGGAACCACTATTCCCACCCCTGTTACAGCTGCAAAAATAGAAAAAAAAAGAGCTATAAAAATTTTTTTATTTACTTTCAGCATAAAATTTTTCTTTAGGGGGGTTGAAATATCCGTGTTTAAGGTGTGGAAAGTTTTTTTTAAGCCTCTTTAAGATATTTGCCATTCCAATGGGCGTCCCATGATTTGCAATTTTATTCATTATTTCACAATATCTAAAAGGGTCAAAATTCAAATTTCTCCATTGAATAAGATTGATGGGATATTTTTTTAAAAAAAAATTAAGAGCTTCAAATTCTTCAGGGGTATCGGTAAATCCAGGAGAGTTTAAATAATTTATTGAAATGAATCTATTTTTGTTTAAAGCTGTTTCAACACTCTTTAAAACATCTTCAAAAATGTACCCTTTCGGCCTGAAATATGCTTCATAAAATTCTTTTCTAACGCTGTTTAAGCTTATTCTAAGACTGTCCACACCAGCATCAAATAAATCCGACAAAATATCCGGGATTGAGGCATTGGTGTTAATATTGATAGTCCCATTTTTTGTTTTGGACCGGATCATCAGGACCGCAGGCCCGACAACATGGGCAGCAAGAAGGGGATCTCCTTCACAGCCCTGGCCAAAACTTACCACAGGCATTTTAACTCTTTTAATATGCTCCAACGCAATTTCAGCTATCTCGTGGGGCTCAGGTGTAAAATCGATTCTATCCTGTGCCCTGGAAATTTTGGTGCTTTGCTGGGACGAGAGACACCCCAGACACTGCGCATTACAGGCTTTTGATGTGGGAAGCGGGGCTTCATATCTAGCCAAAAAAAAGTTTTTACCAGCAGGGCAGCCATATTCCAGAGCACATTTTTCCAAATGTTTTCGCAATCTGTTTTCAGGCATTTTTTTTTTCATTTGCGCAACCCCTGCAGCAACTTTTTCCTGCGGCATAAGCCTTAGATCCTGCCGTCTTTCCCTGGTCACACATATCGCTGCCGACCTGAAGCCCCCATTGCTCCATCCCACGGCTCCGTAAGAAAAAATAGGGAGAGTTTCCGCATCTTTATTCTCCTTATACGCACTAACAAAAGTAACAACATAACCAGGAGAATTAAAAACCGCGACGGGAAATATGGTATCTCCAGAAATATAAGGATGATTATTTAAAATTTCAATTTTTTTTTTAAACAGATTATACAATACCGGTTTTCTGTCCGGAAGAAGCATAAGCTCGCTTCCATGGGGCATTTTCACAGTTGTATTCAAAGTAAGTGGGACAAGGTGGGTCCCAGCCATACCCACAGCAGCATATCCATTTAAATCAAATATCTCCCCATCTTCATTTGCCACAACCGCTGTCACCAATTTGTTATTTGCCAACCGATTCATTCTTTGCCACGCTCCTGATAACTTTTAAAAATAAATTCACCTTCATCAATGAGTCTCAACTCCTGCCTGACCAGTCTCTCTATATATCCTGTATCATTTTTAAGTCTGTCTATTTCACGATAAAATAAAAAATTCTGGCCTGCAAGGGCATCATTTTTTTTTACTAATAAAGACCTCTTTTTTTCCAGGCGTACAAGATCACGTAAGCCGTTATTACTAAAAATAATAAAGAATAGAGGTATAACAATAAGGAGGATTGCTGCTGCGAAAAGAATTTTTTTTTTCATACCCACCTGCCTTTTATTTTTGGCACATTTTTCAACCGGTTTTTTTACTACAGACCTCGGCAAAAACAGCATTTTAAGCGTAATTTTTTAGACACTTTCCTTTTAAAACAGGTGGCAAACCAACTTCAGTCTGTAATATTTTTCCAATCGGCAATCACATCCATGGCATATCTGTTCTCGACACCGGACAAGCACAGGGGGTTGCCCCTACTTAGGGACTTTACTGAAAAATTCTACCCTTTATAAATAAAACTCATCTGTCAATATTTCGACCTGTGGGATTAGCCATTAGCGGTTAGCTTTTGGTTAAAACACCTTATTCTCAATGCTAACGGCTAACCGCTATTAGCTAACCGCACATGTTGCAATATTTTGATTTTTTGTAGAAACGGGTAGTTTTATTTCAGGGAATTCCCTTATGTTTTTTGAAATACCATATTAATCAGGGATAAAAATTCATGGCTCTTGACAAAAAATGATAAAAAAGAATAAGTTACGCACCCTGTAGTAATGCATATAACAATCTTATACAAAAGACTGATTGTGGTCATATCCCCTGATAAATTCAAAGAGACTGTCATTCCCCAGACAACCCCACCCATGACTGCAGAGCATAGTATGGTTTTCCCTGTGGCCCTGGCTATATTTTGCCATCCGAAATTTCCTAATTTTTTCTGCATAACTATTATTAAAAGAATCAGATTTATCGCAGAAGCAAGGGAGGTGGATAAGGCCAGTCCACCATGACCAAGAAACTGCATTAAAATAACCCCCAGGACGATATTAGCAAAAATTGAAACAGCCGCCATCATGGCTGGTGTGGCAGTATCCTGCAGTGCGTAAAATGTTGAAACAACAATTCGTACAGCAGCAAATGCCCATAACCCGGCAGTATAGTATAAAAGTGCGCTGGCAGTCAACCGGGCAGCATCAGCATTAAAGGCGCCTCTCTTGAAAAGGAGGGCTATAACAGGCTCCCGTAAGAGAATAAGCCCCACCATGGAAGGGATTGTAATAAAAAGTACAAGGTTCAATGCATAGGCAAAGGTCTTTTTTAATCCCTCCAGATCTTCAGCAGCTGCCTGCCTTGACAGGCTTGGGAGAACAGCGGTCGCTGTTGCTATGCCAAAAATACCCAAAGGAAATTGAACCAGCCGATCGGCATAATAAAGATAAGATATACTCCCTTCCGGAAGGAGAGATGCCAGAAGAGTCCCCACAAGAATATTGATCTGGTAAACAGCAGCCCCAAATATGGTGGGGATCATCAGCAGACCTACTTTTTTTATGCCGGGGTGATACCATTCAACCTTCTTCCAGAAATAAAAACCCTTTTTAACAAGAAAGGGGACCTGAAGACCAAGTTGCAATGCCCCTCCGGCTAAAACACCCAGGGCAAGACCCGTTACAGGATCAGACAGGTGCGGTGAAATAATAAACACCGAAGCTATCATGGCAATATTCAAAAAAACCGGCGCAAGGGCAGGAGCTAAAAAATGATCCATCACATTTAAAACCCCCATGAAAAGGGCGGTGAGCCCTATAAAAAAAATATATGGAAACATGATTCTGGTTAATAGAACAGTTAATGCAAATTTTTGCGATGACCCTGTAAACCCGGGCGCGATCAAGCTGACAATCAAGGGAGCAAGCAGTATTCCGATGAGAGAGACTAGAGCCAGTACTATTGAAAGAAGCCATGCAAAAGACCCGGCCAGGCGAAAGGCTTCAGCCTTTCCACTTTTTTTATAATATTCCGTAAATACGGGAATGAACGCTATACTCAGGGACCCTTCTGCAAAAAGTCTCCGTAAAAGATTCGGAATCCTGAAAGCAACAAAAAAGGCATCTGCAAAAAGACCGGCTCCAAAAAACCAGGCAATTACCACATCTCGTAAAAATCCAAAAATACGACTTAAAACAGTTGCTGCACCAACCACACCGGCAGCCTTTGCCACACGTCTGTTTTCTGAAGGTTTTGAGTTTGAAATTTTTTTACCCCAATGTAAAATTTTTAGCAACTATTCAGCGTCGCTGATTTAAGATACGCAGCAGGTATGATCTGATTAAAATTTTGAAATTGTTTGAACGGATTAACTGAATAGTTACGAAAGTTTTAAATTCAGCACGCAACCAATTGAAATTTCATGTTTTTTGGGAACTCCATAACAGCTAATCGTAATGAACGTTATTTTTAAAATAGAGGCAGGGAGCCCGGTTGTTTCGCTGCATAGTTACAATTTTTATAATACTTATCACTTTGAAAAGTCTTCAACAAGAAATTACTCTTACAGCCGTAAAAAGTTCAAAATTGTCTCACAAAGGCTTTACAAATATCATAACCCATGCCATATTTAAAAGTATCAATTTCGATACTGTTACTTTTATTTTAATGGGGCCAGTGCCCTATCTTTTTTTAAGAAAGATAGGGCATACGATTTTTCATTATTCATTTTTTAATTTATAAAAGGAGTTGAAAATGGATTTTAAACTGCATTTGGAAAAAGCCTGGAGATTAATGTTGGAGAACATTCTTTCTTTAATTTTTATGACCCTGGTAATGTTAGTTGTAAGTTTTTGTACCCTCGGGATACTCGGCCCCGTTACCATGGCAGGATACATGGAATCGATTCTTTTAATGATAAGAGAGGGGCGTGAACCAAAAATTCAGGATCTATTTTCGCAGATGCATCTTTTTTTACCTTTGCTAGGTTTTGGAATAGTTGTTTTTATTCTGATTATGATCGGATTTTTACTCCTTATTCTGCCTGGGATTATTATAGCATTATTAATATCATTTGCCTGCCTTTATATGATACCTCTCATGGTTGATAAAAAAATGGGATTAATCGATGCATGTAAAAAAAGCAGCTCCATGACCTTTAAAGGGGGATTACTTGAGCAGATTATAGTCTTTATACTATATGCCGCTGCCTTGGCAGTGGGGAGTTCAATCTTCATAGGTATTCTTGTTACACAACCCTTTGCAACAATATTTCTCCTTTCAGTATATGATGAACAAGCAGATTCAGCAGCTTTGATTGAAATCGGAGAAAACCAAAGTTAATAATTTAAAATAGTAATATATGGTTATAATTTTGTAACTATTCAGCGCCGCTGATTTTAAGCATGCTTCAGGTATACGCATTAGCTGAATAGTTACATGATTTTTAGTTTTAACTTGTTAAAATCATTAATCATTAAATTTTTCAACGAACTATCAAATAGAAATTCAGAGTTGTTTAATGAGTAAACTTATCACAGATGTTAACGAGCTGTTTGAGATTGTTCAGCAGATATATGGCAACCTCCCCTTCAACCTGTTCATGGGATTAAAAGTATCCCATCTTAAAGCAAACGAGGCAGGATTTGAGTTTTCCATGAAAAAAGAATTAAGCGGCAACCTGGTCTACGGTTTTCTGCATGGAGGTGTTATTTCAGCAGTCCTGGATGCCACCGGAGGTATGACAGCATCGGCTTCAGCCGTGGAAAGGATGCAGGGTTTTTCTTCGAATGAAATAAAAAACCGAATTGCCCAAATCGGAACCATAGATATACGGATAGATTATCTAAGACCAGGCCAGGGAACCCGTTTTTTCTCCACAGGTACTATTATGCGGGCCGGAAAAAAAGTTGCAGTTACCAGAATGGAGCTTAAAAATCAGGAGAATCTACTTATTGCCGTTGGAACAGGAACATATATCGTGGGCTGATCCAGCCCACGTTCCCCCAGGTTGCCATATCTGTGATAATCCACAGATATGCTCTGTTCTTTGTAATAACGTAAAAGTTCTATGCGTCCCTCCATCATAACCCTTTCAGATGAAATATATAATCCAGACCTGTCTGCGGCTTCATCGATTTTAAAAGGAACACGGTCAGGTGCTGCATAGCGGATTCTATCCAGATCAGGGAGCATATTAATGACTTCCTTGTCAGTCTGCATAATTATTTCTGTTTTCCCAATAAATCTTCCCCCATCCCTCCCAAGGAGAAATCTGATAACCCTGTTCCTGATATCAACAGGGATGCTGACCTGAAATATAGACCCGGATATTTCTGCTGCTGCTATTCTGCCAAGTACATCAAAAAGCGTGTCCTTTTCATGGAGCCGCACAAGAACCCTCTTCATGGGGAGGTAACGTAGAATATTGTCCTGCCCGCGGAGATGAAAATAGTCTTTTTCAAGAAAAAATTCCTGTTCTCCATTATAAATATAGCTTTTAATTGCTTTGACTGTTTTTTTTATCTCTGCATTAAATTCCGGGAACATATTCCCGGACAATTTTACTTCCCATTCCCCTGCAATGCGTAATAACCGGTATTCCTTTTTAATGGCCCCCACAAAGGGATAACCTGTTTCTTTATAATTCATAAACTGGCTCACATAGTTGGGCCCCCCTGCCTTGGTGCCGGCACCCATGGCCGATTTTCCCATCCCCCCGAAGGGTTGACGCAGCACAACAGCACCAGTTGTCCCCCTGTTTATGTATAAATTTCCAGCAAGAATTTTCTTTTTCCAGATTTCCTGTTCCCGTTTGTCCAGACTTTCAATGGCTGAAGTCAATCCAAAACCGGTTTGATTTACCAGTTTTATGGCATGATAAAGATTTTCTGCCTTTATAACACCTATAAGCGGGCCAAAAAATTCATTCATGTGGGTAAAGCTTCCAGGGGTAACACCCCACTTTATTCCCGGTGTAAGAATGCGTTGATTTCCATTGAGAAATTTTGGTTTTAAAGCCCAGGTTTCTCCTGGTTCAAGATTATCGATACCCCGTTTCAATGCGCCCCCCGGGATATGGGTCAATGGCCCCATTCTGTTCTTAAAATCCCAGGGAGATCCCGTAGCGTAACTTTTTGCTCCGTCCACAAGACGTTTTTTAAAATCCTTATCTTCATATACTTCTTTATCCAGAATAACCAAAGATGTTGCCGAACATTTCTGTCCTGAATTGCTAAAAGCCGAGTGGAGAATATTTTTTATAGCCTGATCCCTGTCTGACATGGATGTTACCATGGTGGCATTTTTCCCGCCGGTCTCCCCGCAAAGAAAAAGATCAGATCTCTGTTTTAAAATACCCATGCCTGTATCGGTGCTCCCTGTAAAAATAACAAAATCAACATCAGGATGTTTTGCAAGTTTGCTTCCTGTTTCTTCTCCTGTGCAGGGAAGAAATTGAAGAGTATTTTTTGAGACTCCTGCTTCCCAAAAAGCCTTGCATAAATACCATGCAACCAAAACAGCGTCCGATGCGGGTTTAAAAATAACCGTGTTTCCCGCTGCAAGGGATGCGGCAATTCCTCCGCAGGGAATGGCTATGGGAAAATTCCAGGGAGAAATAACCAGACCCACCCCTTTGGCCTCACACTTTATATTTTGCAGACTTTCAAAGATATTAAGGGAAAATGGATAAAATTCAGCAAAGTCAACAGCCTCTGATACTTCAACATCCGATTCCGTAAAAATTTTACCTGTGGTGGCAGCTGCGGCCCCAATGAAATCCCCCCTTAACAGACGCAGGTTTGCAGCGGTTCTGGAAAGAATTTTATGGCGCTCATTAAAATTCTTTTTTCTCCAGCTGTCAGGATCTGCTCTGGCAACAAAAAGAGCCTCTCTTGTATCTTCTTCCCGGGCAAGGCAACAAGAGGCTGTAAAAGCAACTTTATCCTCTCCTGAAAAATAGTCAAAAAGATCCTTTGTTTTTCTGTTTTCAAATATTTCTTTACCTCCGATAACAAGTGGTATCAGCTCCGGCCCGGTTCCATATTCTTTTTTCCATTTTTTTCTAATTTCACCTGCCCACACCCTGTTTTCCTGGATGGAAAAATCTGTATCAGGCTCATTAATAAAATCATTTTCAAAAAACGTCCCTTTCTCGATAAAAGACTCTTTACCCCTGTTTTGTGTACGGAAGCTATCCTCCCTGGTACTCTCCATGAGTTTTACGGAATCTACGAATTGATTTTTTAGAAAATTCCAGGCCGTTGAAGCCGGTGTAAGGTCAGACGCATAAGAAAGAAAATTTTCTTTACCGGTGTTTTCATCCAGTCTTCGTACAAGATAGGCAACAGCATTTATAAACTGTTTTTTCCCAGCCACAGGGGTGTAGAGTAAAACATCATGAACGGTTTTGGCGATTGCCCTGCGGACGTGGTCAGCCATCCCTTCCAGCATTTCAAAAGTAACATTTTTTTCAACTCTGTTTTCCAGGGCAAAACTGTATGCATAGGCCAGATCAAAAAGGTTGTGTGAAGCAATGCCCAGATGGACAGCCTCTATATTTTCAGGCTTCATCCCAAAAAAAACCATCCGCTTGTAATTGGCATCCACAGCCGGTTTATTGTCAAAAGTGGCCAGTGGCCAGTTACGCAGCGATGATTCAAACAGCTCCATCTCCATATTCGCACCTTTTACAAGGCGAATTTTAATGAAGCTTCCTCCGCTTTTAACCCTTTTTTTTGCCCAGCATGTAAGTTCCTGCTGAATTTTATATGACTCGGGAAGATAAGATTGAAGCACAATGCAACCCGGATATTCCTTAAATTCATCCTGACTTAAAACTCGTGTGAAAAGCTCAAGGGTAATATAAAGGTCTTTATATTCCTCCATATCCAGATTCACCGACTTTAGAACTTTACTATTATCTTTTCTAAGGAACAGATTATTCATGGCTGCTTTATAAAGTTTACTGAGCCTTTGCTGCAGGATATTTATAGTACAATCATGGGCAATGGGCTGGATTTGGGAATAGATGGTGGAAATTTTTATGGAAATCGATTCCATTGCAGGGTTTTCAAGATCTGCCAAATATATATCAAGGCGGTTTATAGCTTCATCTTCTCCCAAAACAGCTTCACCAAGATGGTTCAGATTTACCCTTAAACCCTGGGTTCTCATTTTTTGCAGATGCCCAAGAAGATAATCTGCTTCCCCGAACTGAACCCACCTTCCACACCTTTTGCGGATATTATCGATAAAAAGGGGGACGGACAGGACTGGGACATACCTTCCAAAGCTTAAAAAAAGGCGAAAAAGTATTTTTTCAGGATTTGTCAAAAAAAGCGGGAGAGAATATTTTTTTATAAGGTAATTAATCTGGTCTGCAGTCCGGTGTTTATTTGAGGATCGAAAACCCTGGTCAATCATTTTTGACAGGATTATTTTATCCAGAGGGTTGGATAAAAGGCGGGCCATCTGATTTAATACTGCAATATCCCCGGATGTACGTAATTCATTCGCTTTTTTTGCCAAAACTCAGCAAGAAGAATTGTATCTTCAACGATTTTGTTACCATGGTTTGAATCCACGTAAACCCCCTTTTCTTTTTTTTAAAAGGTTTTAGGGCTTAGTAGAGGCGGATTCCATATCCACCCCATCATCATCCTACAAGGGCAGAAATGGATTCTGCCCCTACGCTAATTTTCCATTATAATTTTTTCGTTTTTTATGACAGCTTTTCAGGAGTAAGGCACTAAAAGCCTTCAGCGCAGCTGCTTAGTAAATATTTAACCCGATTATTTTTTCCAGTAGATTGAAATGATTATCAAGAGAATAAATTTCGCATTGATTCTGCACAGCATTCTGGGCGATAATCAGATCAGGCAATCCAATACCGTTAACACCTTTTTTCAGACATCTATGCTGATAATCGATAATTTGTTCCCAACCGATAACCAAATCAAATTTGCCAATTGAATTCAGCAGGCTGATTATTTTTCGTTGATTTTTAATTTTTAGAAAGGGAACAAGCTCAGCAAGAATCAAATCATTAATAACCACAATATTTTCATCAATTAAATAGTCGAGTTTACTTGAATTTTTGCCATCTTTAAAATAATCAATCCAAATGGAGCTATCAACTATAACCTGCATTTCCGACTCCGCAGCTTATTCATATCAAT
>JAUVKE010000270.1 GCA_030592105.1 Desulfobacteraceae bacterium | reverse complement strand
TAACATTTTTTTTAGATTTGGACATCTTTTCAATACGGCCGGTGGTTATTTTTTTCCCGCATTTTTTGCAGGTCCCATCGGTATAATCAACTTCTTCGGGAAAAAGAAACCCATCTTCAGGGCATGATACAGTCTCTTTACAGACCATTCCCTGGGTTAGAAGTCTTGTAAATGGTTCCTTGTATTTAACAAGATTCATATCCTTTAAAACCCGGGTGAAATATCTTGAATAAAGAAGATGTAAAATTGCATGTTCAACACCACCGATATATTGATCCACCGGCATCCAGTAATCGATTTCATCTTTTTCAAACATCCCTGTATCGCAATTCGGGCTGCAGTATCTCTCAAAATACCAGGAAGATTCAACAAATGTATCCATGGTATCTGTCTCCCTGCGGGCATCATCGGCGCCACATTTTGGACATTTTGTTCTGGAAAAATAATCGAGGGTCGGAAGAGGTGATTTTCCTCCTTCCAGAAGATCTGCGTCTTCAGGGAGAACAACAGGAAGGTCTTCAGGGGGAACAGGGACTGTTCCGCATTTATCACAATAGATTATTGGAATGGGAGCTCCCCAGTATCTTTGTCTTGATATACCCCAATCCTTTAATCTGTAATTTACAGTTCTTTTTCCCAACCCGTCTTTTTCAATGAATAAAGAGATTTCTTTTTTAGCTTTTTTGTTATCAAGGCCATTGAACTGTTTGGAATTTATCAGCACTCCGTTATCTGTATAGGCTTTTTCCATTGAGTCCGGTTCAAGGTCATCATCAACCGGTTTTACAACAACAATTACCTCAAGGTTATACTTTTTTGCAAATTCAAAGTCCCGCTGGTCATGGGCAGGAACAGACATTACAGCCCCTGTGCCATATTCCATTAATGCAAAATTTGCAGTATATATGGGCATACGTCTGTCGCTTAAGGGATTTATACAATAGGCTCCTGTAAAAACACCCTCTTTTTCGTAAGACTCTATTCCTCTGACTGTTCTGTCCTGTCTGGATATCCGGTCTATAAATTCATCCACCT
Source organism: Desulfobacteraceae bacterium (assembly GCA_030592105.1). The sequence goes on along the minus strand of JAUVKE010000270.1, from coordinate 3,020 downwards.
TTTTTTCAGAAGAGGTCCCCTTTGCAAAAACCGGCACAAGGGGGTGCTCCGGAGCAAGGCACATGAAAGTAGCACCAAAAATGGTGTCTGGTCTGGTTGTAAAAACAGATATTCCATCAGATTTCCCATCTGATTTATCAGCACAATTTTCAATGGGGAATGTGATTAATGTTCCTTGACTTTTTCCTATCCAGTTTCTTTGCATTGTGGTAACTTTTTCCGGCCAACCGGAAAGCTTGTCGCAAAAAACAAGAAGATCTTCAGCATAATCGGTAATTTTAAAAAACCATTGTTTAAGTTTCTGCTGACGAACCTCTTTGCCGCATCTCCAGCACATGCCGGCTTCCACCTGTTCATTTGCCAAAACAGTCTGGCAGCTATCGCACCAGTTGATATAGGACTCTTTTCTGTAGGCTATATTTTTTTCATACATTTTCAAAAAAAGCCACTGTTCCCATTTGTAATATTCAGGCTTACAGGTTGCAATCTCTCTATCCCAGTCATAGGAAAATCCCAGCCGTTTTAATTCTGTACGCATTGCATCTATGTTGCTGTATGTCCATTTGGCAGGATGGGTATTATTTGCAATTGCAGCATTTTCGGCGGGCATGCCAAAAGCATCCCATCCCATGGGATGGAGCACATTAAAGCCCTGCATTCTCTTAAATCGTGCCACAACATCCCCTATGGTGTAATTTCGCACATGGCCCATATGTATTTTACCGGAGGGATAGGGAAACATCTCCTTGATATAATATTTTTTTTGGCCAGGCTTATCTTTAACAGAGAACAGACCGGATTTTTCCCATAATGATTGCCATTTTAATTCTATCTTTTCTGGATTATATTTTTCATACATTCTTTGTTTTTACCTTTTTTATCATCACCCCCGTGGGTGAAATTTCTCATGTATTTCCTGTAAATGCTCTTTTGCAATATGGGTATAAATCTGGGTTGTTGAAATATCAACATGGCCGAGCATTTCCTGCACTGCTCGTAAATCCGCCCCGCCACTTAAGAGGTGACTTGCAAAGGAATGCCTTAAACTGTGGGGGGTGATGTTCTTTTTAATACCCGCAATGACTGCGTAGCGCTTTAAAAGTTTCCAAAACCCTTGCCGGGTCATCGGTTTTCCCGCTCTTGCCACAAAAAGGTACTTACTTGCAGCACCTTTTAAAAGTAATGATCTGGCCGTTGTCAGGTATAAATCTATTTTTTTTTTTGCATGAAGGCCAATGGGTACTATCCGTTCTTTTGATCCTTTTCCAAATATTTTTACAAAACATGCCTCAAGATTAACATCACTACTTGTCAGATTAACCAGTTCCGACACCCTTAGGCCTGCTGCATAAAGAAGCTCAATCATTGCGTCATTCCTTACGTCCACAGGCTTGTTTGACGAAGGTGCATTTAAAAGGAGGGTAACCTCCTCAACAGAGAAGGTGTCCGGCAGTTTTAATTCTGTTTTTGGAAGGTCAAGAAGTTTTGTAGGGTCATTTGGTATCAAAGTTTTCTGCAATAAAAATTTATAAAATCCTCTTATGGCCACAAGGTGTCTTCCCCTTGATTTAGCCTTAAGGCCTGATTCCTGCAATTCAACCATGTGTCTTAAAATTACTTCTGCATCCACATCTGTAAGTTTAAAAAGTTCCAGCCTTTTTAAAAAGTCGAGATATCTTGTAAGATCCAGAGTGTATGAGGCTATGGTCTTTTTTGAAAGACCCTTCTCCACAATAAGAAAGTTAAAATATTGATCCAGTAAGAGATCTATTTCCATCCTGTTTCCATTTTGTTAAGGATTTCAGCACCGTCTTCCCTTACAACCACCATATTTTCTATTCTAACACCTCCCCATCCTGGAATGTATATCCCAGGTTCCACTGTAAATACCATTTGGGGTTCGATTATAGTATCTCTTAAAGGACTTATCACGGGATCTTCGTGAACGGCAAGCCCCACACCATGCCCCAGGCCATGCCTGAACTTTCCTTTGAAACCATTGTTTTCAATATACTCCCGGGCAATTTTATCAATATCTTTACCGGAGATGCCTGGTTTAATTGCTTTAATTGCCTTTGCCTGGGCAGTTTCCACGGTGTTAAAGACTTTTAAAAAAGTTTCATCGGGCTTACCAATGATATGGGTCCGTGATATATCAGAGGCGTAACCCTTTGTTTTTACCCCCCAGTCAAACAAAAGTGGAATTCCATTTTCGAGTTTGTCATCACCCGGTATTGCGTGGGGGAGGGCACTGTTTGTGCCTGCTGCACAGATCACAGGAAAAGCCAGGGAATCTCCCCCTGCTTCGCGAAGTTCTTTTTCCAGAGACCAGGCCGCTTCTTTCTCTGTTATACCGGATTTAATGGAATCAAAAAAAATGGCAAATCCGGTTTCGGCAATTAAAAGTGCTTTTTTTATCTCACATATTTCTTCTTCACTTTTTATTTTCCGATGATTTTCTATAATAGTATCAATGGCCACCAGTTCAATATCCAGTCTGTTTGATTTAAGTTCTTCTGAAATTTTATTAAACTGAAGGTGTGAGATTCGTTTACTTTCAAAACCAAGCCTTTTTGTCTTTAATAGTTTGAGAATATCAGGAATTTTTTTTGCCAGCCCTTCTTTGTAGCAGACAATATCGTAAAAAGACGCCTCTTTTCCGGCCTGTAGCTCATAACGTGAATCTGTGGCCAGAATAAGCTTTGAGTCGTTTATAAAAAGTGCACCTGCAGATTCATCAAACTGGTGGTCTTCCCCTGTGAAGCCGCTCAGGTAGCGCCGGTTATTCTCAGATAAAACAAGACAGGTATCGATTTTTTTCTCAGATATAGATCTTCTGAGTTTCTCCAGTCTCTGTTGAATATTATGTTTCAAGTTGTTTACCTATCCCCGTTGAAAATCTGAGCATAATGGTATATTTTTTAGCTTTACCAAAAAAAGTATGAAAATGCAAAATTTAATATAATTATTCAGCCATGCTGATTCGATATACGCTGGGTGCAATACAAAAAAGTGACATT
>JAUVKE010000176.1 GCA_030592105.1 Desulfobacteraceae bacterium | reverse complement strand
AGGCAAATTTCTTATGGGGTTTATGCAAAAAAAATATGATATTATAATTATTGGTGCAGGGCATGCCGGCTGCGAAGCGGCCCTTGCCTGTGCAAGGATGGGGTGTTCTTCTTTATTATTCGCTATTGATCTTGACAAGGTGGCAGCCATGCCCTGCAGCCCCTCCATCGGGGGAATGGCAAAGGGGCAGCTTGTAAAAGAGATAGATGCCCTAGGTGGCGAAATGGCGAAACTCGCCGATAAAACAGCTATTCAGTATAAGCTTTTAAATACAAAAAAAGGGCCCGCTGTAAGGTCATCCAGAACTCAAAACGATAAAGCCGGTTATCATCTGGCAATGAAGTCTGTCCTTGAAAAACAGGATAATCTTGACCTTAAGCAGGCGATGATTGAGCAGATTGTAGTTGAAGATGGTAAAATCAAAGGGGTGATAGATCAGACAGGCTTTGGATATGAGACAAAAGCTGTTGTTCTGGCAACAGGGACATTTTTAAGTGGTCTTGTCCATATGGGCAATACTTCCATAATAGCGGGGAGAGCCGGCGAGTTTGCCTCCTGTGAGCTCCCCCTGCAGTTGAAAAAGCTTGGATTTGTCCTTGGAAGAATGAAAACCGGGACCCCCCCCAGACTTAAAAGGTCGAGTATAGATTTTACAAAATTTTTAAAACAGGATTCAGATTCTGAACCTGTTCCATTCTCCTTTTCAACGGAAAGGCTTATTCTGCCCGATGCCCCCAGCTATATCGGGTATACCAGCGGCATAACCCACGGGGTGGTGCGGAATAATCTCAAGCATAGCGCCCTGCACGGGGGAATTATCAAGGGAACCGCTGCCAGGTACTGTCCTTCTCTGGAAGATAAGGTGGTCAGGTTTCCTGATAAAGACCGGCACCAGGTAATTCTTGAGCCTGAGGGGATTGATACGGAAGAGATATATGCAAGTGGTCTTGGAAACAGTTTTTCCATGGAAATTCAGATCAAGCTGGTGAGGTCTGTAAATGGCCTCGGAGAAGCGGAAATCATGAGACCGGCATATGCCATAGAATATGATTATATGAATCCCCTGCAGCTTAAACAGACCCTTGAGTCAAAACCGGTTTCCGGTTTGTTTCTGGCGGGCCAGATTAATGGAACTTCAGGGTATGAAGAGGCTGCTGCCCAGGGGATATGGGCTGGGATTAATGCTGCCTGTGCAGTTCAGAAAAGGCCGTCTTTTATTTTAGATAGATCCCAGGCATATATGGGGGTGATGATAGACGATCTTGTCACACGGGGAACAAGGGAACCCTACAGGATGTTTACCTCCAGGGCGGAATATCGTCTTATGCTCAGGGAGGATAATGCAGATTTAAGATTAATGGAGACCGGGCACAGGATGGGTCTTATTGATGATTATACAATAAGGGATTTAAAAGAAAAAAAAGAACAGATAGCAAAAGAGATAAAAAGGGTTAAAAAAATAATAGTGAAACCATCCAGGGAAGTTAATGCTTATCTGGCTGATAAAGGTACGCCCCTGATAGATAACGGAGTTTTACTTGGCAGTCTTTTAAAAAGAAATGAGCTCGGTTATGATGTTGTTGAAAAATTAGGAAAAAATGAATGTTCCATAAGTAAAGAGATTACGCTCCAGGTGGAAACAGAGATTAAATATGAAGGTTATATAAAAAGGCAGCTCACGGAGATTAAAAAATTAAAAAAGCTGGAAAAAATGAAAATTCCTGAAATTCTTGATTTTAATGCTGTTCACGGCCTTTCAAACGAACTTAAAGAGAAGCTTTCCAGCATCCGGCCAGGCTCAATAGGTCAGGCCTCCCGTATAGACGGAATTACACCCGCAGCTATTTCAGCAATCATGATTGCGATAAAATATCTTAAAAACGGGTAGTTATTTCACAAGGCCAGAGGGAGGAAGGAGTATTACAACCAACCCTTTTTTTACTTGATTATGAAAACTGATAGAATTATAATAGCATTATTAATAGTACTATTAATAATGCGAATAAAGAGGTTGCCATGAATACTATAACCGCTAGCCAATTGAAAACAAAAGGGATATCAGGAATTGAAAGCAATCTTACTGTTGATCACGAATTAGTAATAACCGTTCGCGGTAAAAAAAAATTTGTTATTATGGATATGCAGCATTATAATTATCTTCGTGAATGTGAACTTGATGCAGCACTGCATGAAGCCAAAGCTGATTATCAGGCGGGGAAATTTGTTACTGAAAGTGTTGAAAAACATATTAGTCGAATAACAAAATGATGGGCTTACGCATAGTCTCACCACAGCTCAGTTTTGATGTTTGATGAGCAGAATTAAAATTAACCCCAAAATGACTTATAAGCTCATATACACAAATAGCTATATTAAAAGAGCAAACAAATTTGTACGGAAACATCCTGATTTAATATTTCAGTATGAAAAGACTCTTAAAATATTAGAAATTAGTCCTGAGCACCCTTCCTTGCGATTACATCGGTTAAAAGGTAAATTAAAAAACTTACATTCCATTTCTATTAATATTTTTTACCGAATTACTGACAATTATTATTTCCGCCAGAACTCCGGCACCAGAAGAATTATTACTGTAAATATTTCCAACCGTCCCAGCAGCATGCACCATATGAGCAGCCATTTTCCGAGAACCGGAATGTGAGCGTAATTATCCATGGGACCGACTGATCCAAGGCCCGGACCGATATTGCCGATGGCTGATGCAACAGCGGAAAGTGATGTGATCAGATCAATCCCCATACTTGCCAAAAGAACAGAGCATATTGCAAAGAGTATAATATATAAAGCAAGGAATCCAAGGACACTTTTTATTACATCCTCTGAAACCGGTTTTCCTCCCAGTTTAATATGGATTATGGAGCGGGGGTGTATAAGGAGAAACAATTCTTTGTAGCAGTATTTAATGCAAAGCATAATGCGCAGGCATTTCATTCCCCCCCCTGTTGACCCGGCAGATGCACCAATGAACATGCACACCATCAGTATAAGCTGGGACATGGCAGGCCATTTTTCATAATCCCCTGTGGCGTATCCTGTGGTTGTAACAATGGAGACAACCTGAAAAGCACCAAATCTGACAGCTTCCCCCATCTGTGTGTATACTGTTTTGTAAACATTAAAGCTGATTATAAGAATCAGGAAAAAAACAAGACCAAGAAAAAAGCGGCATTCCGGATCCCTCCAGAACATCAGGGGTTTCCCCCTCAACATTTGATAATGAAGGGAGAAATTGATCCCTGCAATCAGCATAAAGAATATAATAACAGAGTCAATATAAATGCTGTTAAAATAAGCCATGGAACTGTTTTTTGTTGAAAATCCCCCTGTGGGCATGGTTGTGAATGTGTGGCACAGGGCATCAAAAAAAGTCATTCCTCCCACGTATAATAAAAAACATTCAACAAGAGAAATCAGGAGATAGACCTTCCACAAAAGAATTGCTGTTTCCCTGATTCGAGGCTTTAATTTGTCAGGAACCGGGGTGGGAACTTCAGCCTTGTAAAGCTGCATTCCCCCCACCCCTAAAAATGGAAGGATTGCAACGGATAACAGGATAATACCCATTCCCCCGAGCCATTGAATAAAACTTCGCCAGAATAAAAGCCCCCTGGGTAAGTCTTCAATGTTACTTAAAATTGATGATCCTGTTGTTGTAAATCCCGAAACTGATTCAAAAAGTGCATCAGTTAAAGATTTAAAATGGTGATCAAAATAAAAGGGGAGCGCCCCCAGGATACATATGGCTATCCATCCAAAAGCGACTATGGCTATCCCTTCGCGCTGGGTTATAATTTCAGCCTGTTCATTTCTAAAGAGAATGTAGATCAGAGAACCAGCGCAAATGGTTATGGCAAGAGCTTTTGAAATCGGGGCAATACTTGAGTCCCGGCAAATCAGAGCGCAGGTAAGAGGAATTATCATTGCCGCCCCCAAAACGAGAATTAGCAATCCTGTTATATTTGCTACAAATTTCCAGCGCATTTAAAAAAACTCGAGTTTTACGGCCAGGATTTTTTCAATACTGGGAATAGATTTTCTCCTGGTAAATATTATTATTTTATCTCCAGGCTCGATTATGCTCTCTCCTGAAGGTATGATAACCGTGTCATTACGTATTATACTTATGACAAGGGCACCCTTTGGAAAAGAAATATTTTTTAATGGTGGTCCCACAATGCTCGAAGTCTCCATGGCCACAGCTTCCATAACTTCGGCCTCCTCCCCTTTTATAGATATGGAAGAAAGGACTTTTCCCTTTCGAACGTGCTGCAAAATAGTATTTACTGCAGAAAGTCTGGGGCTTACAACCTGCTCAATTCCGATTGTTGACATCAGGGGAAAATAACTGAATCTGTCGACTTTTGTAATGGTTTTTCGTGCTCCCATCTGTTTTACAAGGAGGGATGTTAATATATTTGTCTGTTCATCATCAGTCAGAGTGACGGCAATATCCATATCCTTGATATTCTCTTCCATTAACAGTTCTTTGTTCGATCCATCCCCATGGAGAACTAAAGTTTTGTTTAGTTTGGCGGCAAGTTCCATGCATCTGGTTTTATCTTTTTCTATTAATTTAACATTAACATCTTTTCCCTCAAGAAGAGAGGCTAATCTAAAACCTATGGCTCCACCCCCGATAATCATGGCCCTGGTAACAGGTTCAGCATATTTTCCAAAAAATGCCAAAGTTTCCAACACCTTATTTTCTTCACTAATAAAATATACAAGATCATCATGGTGGAGCCGGTCAGTTCCTCTGGGTATTATTATTTTTTCATTTCGAACAATGGATGCAATAATAAAGGCTTTACCGGATGAGGCCACGGGAAAATCCAAAAGACGTTTCCCCACCAGATCCGATTCTCTGCTTATCCGTATTCCTATAAGTTTTGCAAGCCCCCCTGCAAATTCTGCCACGTCCACAGCTCCGGGAACCCACATGAGCCTTTCAATGGTTTTTACGACTTCAATCTCAGGATTTATTGATGTGTCGATATAGGGGGCAGTTTTTCGAAAGGTATCGTGAAAATTGTCGAAATCGGCATTTCTAAGCCGCACCAGCTTTTTTGTTCCATGGGAGATTGCATTTGCAACAAGACAGGCCACCAGGTTGGTTTCGTCACTATTTGTAACCGCCAGAAGAATTTCAGCCTCTTTAATACCTGCTTCATTTAAAATAACAGGGCTGCTTCCAGAACCGGTAATGGTCTGTACATCAATATTATCAGAAACACGGCGTATGGCGTCCGGATTTGTATCGACTACAACTACATCTTTGTTTTCAGTGGCAAGATGCTTTGCAATATGAAACCCGACTTCTCCGGCACCGATAATAATAATTTTCAAGTATTAATGCTCCTGTTAGATTCCATTTTTCAATTTATAAAAAATACAATTCCAATTAAAATACAGAAAATAATGATTATCAACAGTCCTGGTATTGTTTTCCAGGCTTGCATCATTGTTCCGCCTCTGATGAGTACTTTAGTCCGTTCTTCATTGAACCAGCGTCCCAGCAATAATGAAGCTATAAAAACAGCACAACATTTAAGAATAAATATTACCAAAGCTCCTCCGTTTTAGCGTAGTAATTTTGTAAAAATTCAGCATGCAAATAAATTTGTAAATTGAGTATGCCCCCTGTAGATATTCAGATAATAAATTTCATAGGGCCAGATGTTAGAACTGAGCTATGGTGAAATTTAAAAAACTCTGGCTGTTTGAGCGCAGCGAGTTCCAGAGGTTTTTAAATTTTATTATAGCTCAGTCCATTGCTGAAATTATTTGTGTGACGGTCTATAGATAATAAATTTTACAGGGTATT
>JAUVKE010000058.1 GCA_030592105.1 Desulfobacteraceae bacterium | reverse complement strand
TTTTTTTCTCAAAAACCCCAATAAAAAGGTTTAGTTTCTCTAACATCTCTTTAACCGGCATGCTGTCGAGTATTCTAATCTCAAATGGAGGCTAACCGCATCGACTTTCACAATCCTTTAACCAGACATATGAAACCGCGGGGCTGGTAGTTATTTCCACTCTATGTTCCCTGGTAACCCTCCCCCTGGTTCTTGTTTTTATAGGGACCTATTAGGAAATATTTATCCTTAACCCATTTTTTTTATTTTAAAATTTTATTATTATAATATCAATGGGTTGAGCTTTGATTATTCTTTTCTCACGACCTTGTCCCTTTTAGCCGGGAAAATTTATATCTGCTCAAGCCTCTTTTTTTCTCCAGAACCTCAATAAAAAGTTTTAATTTCTCAAACATCTCTTTAACCGGCATGCTGTCGAGTGTTCTAAGCTCAAATGTAGGACCTTTCATATTGAGTCTCACGCTGGTAAATATTGTGGATAAATGGATTAAAAAATAATCAAAGGTAAGGTTGTTCATTTTATAAACAGGTATGTTCGTATATAAATCAGGCACTGATAATGCGTGGTGAACTATTTTTCCCAGTATCCCCCTGGCATCTGTATTATCAAAATCTATTTCAGGCATATTGCATCGCAGGGGATCAGTATTTTTCCATATTTCTCTACGCTTTTGGGACATGCCGAATTCCCGGCTCTTTGCCATGAGGCAAAGTATTTTATATATTAAAGGAATTTCATCCATGGAAAGCAAGCCTGTATGGAGATGAACAGATGCTGTCCCTTTCATCATCTCTCTTCCCATTGTTCCGGAAAAACCAAGCCTTTTATGCAGATTAATATACCGTTCCCCTTTAAGGCAAAGGGGCGCATCTGATCTGCCCGGGATATAATCTGTTGACAGATATTTAATATTCAGCCTTTTTAAAATCATGCTGTTTATATGTTGAACCTGCGCCAGAAGATTTTCAAATTGCTTAATATTTTCTATCATCACAGGGGGGCTGGAATATTCTATCTGCCCTCCTGGTTCAAACGTAATAATAAGCCCGTTCTCTGCTATAAACCCTGATTCATATTTTATTAACCCTTCTTTTTCTAAAAAGGACTTCAGCTTTTCCATCTGGGCAATATCCATAACCCGACTCGGAAGGAATTCAAATTCAAAACCATATGTGGAATGTGAATTATACAGATTCTCTTCAATTTTTATGAAAAGCAGATTTGTATAATTATGGAGTATTTTTTGGTTAAAATCTGTTAATATCATTTATTCAAACCGGTTATAAACTCGTTATACCAAATAGTAAAAACAGCTATTGCAAAAAATCTATCAGCCTCTGAGACAAGCGTAGACGGGCCTGTGTCCCTGGAGGTAATCTTTTTTATCTGATTATGTACCATATCCGGATTTAAAATCCCCTGTTTTTTTATAATATTACCCCACATTATTTCTTTAAAAAATTCCGGGAGGCTATCCGGTTCAGACAACCATTTTGGCAAAGGTATGGTAAAGGGCTGTTTTTTTCTGGATGCGGTTTCCCCATCAAGTATACCGCTGTGAGCAAAGGCCCGGCGGCAAATAAATTTTTCTTCCCCTGAATCGAGATTTATCTTAAAATCAGCAGGAAGAGTTGCTGCAAACTCAGCCAGCCTGTAATCCAAAAAAGGGGTGCGTGCCTCAAGGGAATGACGCATGGAGAGCTTGTCAAGGCGCAATATCACATAATCAGGAAGGCGAAATCTGCTCTCCATGCAGATGGCCGCATTTACAGGGTGCTCCTCTCCGGTTAAAAAAGGAAGGGCATCAAGACAAAGGGTCTCTTTTGCTGCAGCTTCCTGCCCAATAAGCTTGCCAAGTTCTTTTTTTGTAAAGAGAAGCTCGCTCTGGATATATCTTAAGGCAGGGTCAGGATCTCTAATCTTCAGATAGGGGGCAAGTTCAGGGTATTTAAGATCAAGATCTTTCTGTTTTTGTAAAGAAAGCTGAGGATATTGGACTGCAGCCATCTCAAGGAGAAATTTTCGATAGCCTCCAAATATTTCATCGGCACCTTCCCCTGTAAGTACAACTTTTACATAATTACTTGCAAGGCGGCAAACATGGTCTGTGGGGAGAAGGGCTCCCAGGGATATGGGATCTTCGGTGCAGCGGATAATGTCAGGTAAAAGTGCCAGGGAATTTTTGCCGCAGGAGCCTGTATGATGGGTAACATCCTTAAAATTTTTATTATTGGCACTGATAAAATTTTTTATCAGGGGCAATTCATCATATTCAGGTTCTGCAAAAGAGATGGAAAAAAGCTTAATATTTGATTTATACGAAGCCGCCTGTTGAGCAACAGCAGAAGAATCGATGCCGCCACTGAGAAAACAGCCCACTTCAACATCTGAACGGAGCCTGATACTAACAGCATCTGAAAAAAGATTGCAAAACTCTTCTTCGGCTTCCCCAATGGAGATTTTTCGATTTTCCGGAGGAAAAGAATACTCCCAGTATCTGACAATATTATACTTTCCGGTTTCCAGATCATAATCAAGAAAAGAGCCCGGGGGAAGCCGGAACACACCTTTAAACATGGTCTCATTTCCAGGAAGATACCTGTAGGAAAAAAAGGTGCCAAGCTTTTTCTGATTCAGCAAAGGGGGTCTTTTGCTCCCTTGAAGAACCGGTTTGATTTCAGAAGCAAAAACAAAATTACCATTATACTCAGTATAATATAAAGGTTTTATTCCGAAGCGGTCCCTGAACAAAAGGACTCTGTGCCTGGCTGGGTCATAAATAGCCCCACCGTACATTCCATTTAAAAAATCGAGGAAAGAGACCCCTTTTTTTCTGTATAAATGTAATGCAACTTCAATATCGCCCTTACTTACAAAGGGCTCTGAAGAGACCATATGTTTCAACTCAAGATAATTATAAACCTGACCATTACATATAATCACTGAATCATCAATTTCACATTTGATGGGCTGCATTCCGGTCTGAAGGTCCAATATGGAAAGACGTTCAAATCCAAATCCAACACACAGATCCCTGAATCTGTAAGCTTCATTTTTATACGCATCAGGCCCCCTGTGCCGCTGAAGTTTTCCCATTTGAAATAAATTATCGCATATTTCATCTTCAGGGTCAGACCTGGATATTATACCGTGGATTCCGCACAAAACCTGTTACTCCTTTATCTTGATTCCAAGCATACCTATTGTTTTTAAAAGAGGCCGCCCAAAAAGGAAATCTGTCATTTCAGGTTCCACGCCCCCCTTTTCCACCACAAGCCCTCTGATATGTGTGTCATAGCCTATTATTTCATTGACCTGTTCAATGGCATTTTTGTCTCCTGCATTAATATCATCTGACAAAGATCTGATTTTATCATATGAACAGAACCTGTGATGGGTTTCAACAAGATCCCAAAGGGGTTCTACCTCAGACAGAAGGTCTTTTCTTGTAATTCTGTTTTTAGAATAAATCTCTTTTATCTCCCTGATATCCCAGCATTTTAAAACTTTGCATTCAAGGGGTCTGTTCTGATAAATCCGGCACTTCTTTTCTGTGTCATCAAAAAAGATACAGGCCGAGGAGTCCTTCTGGCTTTTAATTTTTATTATATCTGAATCAGCTGAAATAATACGATCCTGGAGATTATCATTTACAGGCTCCCCTTTTCTCATGGTAAAAAGAAATTTCAGCGGAATCACTCCTTTTTCAAGAATAGGTTTATCCTCAACATGAAAAGCAGGCCCCCCTTTATTGCAGCAAATTCCGCATCTTGCGCATTTAGTAATCATTGTACAAACTTTTTTAAGGCACCTTTAATATAAAAATATGTAATCACAAAAAAAAACTTAACAGCCTTTTTAAAAAGGCTGTTAAGTTTTTCCAGTATTAAAATTATTCAAACGGCAATCTATGCCTCGGCATCCTTGCAGATCAACTCAGGATTAGCCTTAAGCTTTAATAGCTCATAGCGGTCATTATACTCATCCTCCAGTTTAGCTGTCAATTTTTTAGACTCTTCAGGAAAACTTTTCTGTAAAGAAGCATACCGGACTTCCCCTGACAAGAATTCCTGGAGACTCCCGTCAGGAGCCTTGGAGTCAAGGATAAAGGGATTTCCACCATCCTGTTTTAACAATGGATTATAACGGTACAATGGCCAGTAACCGGACAAGACAGCAAGCTTGGCCTCCTCCTGGGCCTTACCCATTCCCTTTTTAATTCCATGATTAATACATGGGGAATAGGCCATAATCAAAGAAGGTCCATCGTAGGTTTCAGCTTCAACAAAGGCTTTTATCAACTGTTGTTTATTTGCCCCCATGGAGACACTGGCCACATATACATAACCATAGGTCATTGCCATCCCCCCCATATCCTTTTTACACGTCTTTTTCCCTGATGCTGCAAATTTTGCAACGGAGCCGGTGGGCGTAGCCTTGGAAGACTGCCCCCCTGTATTGGAATAGACTTCTGTATCATATACCATGACATTAATATCTTCCCCTGTTGCAAGCACATGGTCTATCCCGCCAAAGGCTATATCGTAGGCTGCTCCATCCCCGACAAAAATCCAGTATGACCTTTTTGTAAAAAGCCTGGCCCCTGCATATATCTCATTTATAAGCTGGTTTCCTTTAATCGATGGAAGAAGTTTTTTCAGCTGATCTCCATATTTTTTTGAATCCTGGGGATCTTTTGTATTTTCCATCCAGCCCTTCATGGCATCCTTTATCTCCTGGGAAATATCGGTATTTAACGCCTCCTGCATCAAATCAGCAAGTTTTTTCCGTTGCTGAATATCACCTAAAAACATTCCATATGTAAATTCCGCAGGATCTTCAAATAATGAGTTGCCCCATGCCGGACCAGAGCCATCAGCATTGGTGCAGTAGGGAATCGAAGGGGCGCTCCCTCCCCATATGGAAGTACACCCTGTGGAATTTCCTATTACCATCCTTTCTCCGAAAAGCTGGGTCAACAATTTGGTATACGGCGTTTCTCCACAACCTGCACAGGCTCCCGAGAACTCCAATAGAGGCTGTTGAAACTGGCTCCCCTTAAGAGAATTTCGTGGCATAAGATCATCCCTTACAGGAAGCTTTTCAGCATATATGTGATTTGGAACCTGCTGCTGGGTCTGAGTATCAATAGGCCTCATTACAAGGGCGGGTTTTTTTGCCGGACATATGTCGGCACAATTGCCGCAGCCAAGGCAGTCCAGGGGATTTATCTGAATTCTGAAGTGATATCCCTTTAGATCTTTTCCTGTTGCTTTTTTTGTTTCAAACCCTTCAGGAACACCTAAAAGCTCCTGGTCCGTCAAAAGATAGGGACGTATGGCAGCATGGGGACAGACCATGGCGCACTGGTTACACTGAACGCAATTATCCATAATCCATTCAGGAACAGTTATTGCCACACCCCGTTTTTCATATTTTGTTGTCCCCACTGGAAAAAGTCCATCCGCAGAAAAACAGCTGACAGGGAGTTTATCCCCTTGCTGCGCAAGCATGGGACGCATAATATTTTTAACAAAGTCAGGCTCATCTCCGGCTGTATCCACTTCTGGCTGGATATCTTTCCATGAATCAGGATATTTGATTTCAACAATCTTGTCCAGGGCATTATCAACGGCTGCAATATTCATATTTACAATATTATCACCCTTTAAACCGAACATCTTTTTAATCTGGTCTTTTAAGTATGCAACAGCATCATCCACAGGGATTACACTGGCAAGCTTAAAAAATGCGGCCTGCATGATCATATTAATTCTGCCGCCAAGACCTATTTCAGAGGCTACTTTTACAGCATCGATATTATAAAATTTAATCTTTTTATCAGCTATTCTCTTTTTCATCGATTTTGGAAGTTTATCTTCCATTTCCTGCGCTGACCAGCTTGAATTTAGTAAAAAGGTGCCTTCTTTTTTGATACCTTCGAGGAGGTCATAAAGATTCACATAATTTGGATTATGGCAGGCAATATAATCCGCAGAATCGATCAGGTAAGTAGATTTTATAGGTGTTTCTCCAAAACGGAGATGGGACATGGTAACTCCGCCCGATTTTTTTGAATCATACGCAAAATAAGCCTGGGCAAAAAGATCTGTATTATCCCCTATGATTTTAATTGCGCTCTTGTTTGCCCCCACTGTACCGTCGGCTCCAAGACCCCAGAATTTACATTGAATAGTCCCCTTTGGAGCAGAATCAAACCCATCTTCAACCTGCAAAGAAGAATTTGATACATCATCGGTTATTCCAACTGTAAAATATTTTTTCGGCTCTGGTGCCTTTAAATTATCGAAAACAGCCTTTACCATAGCAGGAGTAAACTCCTTGGAACCAAGACCATATCTCCCGGCAATTATTTTCGGCATCTTTTCAAGCTTCATAAGGGCAGTACAAATATCCACATAAAGAGGATCTCCCAATGCGCCAGGTTCTTTTGTCCTGTCGAGAACCGCAATCCGGTTAACCGTTTCCGGTAAAACAGCCAGGAGATGTTCAACAGAAAAAGGACGATACAATCGAACCTTTATCAGCCCTACTTTCTCACCTTTACCAACAAGATTATTTACCACCTCTTCATTGGTTTCACAGGATGAACCAATGGAATTAACAATACTGTCAGCATCAGCAGCTCCAACATAATCAAAAAGGCCGTATTTTCTCCCTGTTAAATCACCCACTTTTTTCATGGCATTTTCTACGATTCCAGGAATTTTGGAATAATATGGAGTAACAACCTCTCTCCCCTGGAAATATATGTCCGGATTTTGTGCTGTACCCCTTAATTGCGGGTTTTCAGGGTTTACACTTCTTTGCCTGAAAGCTTTTACAGCCTCCATATTAACAAGCCCTGCCATATCATCAAAATCGATCATTTCAACTTTCTGGATTTCATGGGAAGTACGAAAACCATCAAAAAAATGAAGAAACGGAAGGCTCGCATCAATTGCAGACAAATGTGCCACAAGAGCAAGGTCCATGGCTTCCTGAACCGAAGCAGAAGAAAGAAGGGAAAATCCGGCCTGGCGTACTGCCATAACATCCTGGTGATCGCCAAAAATAGAGAGGGCATGTGTCGCAATAGCCCTGGCGGTTACATGAAAAACAGCAGGGAGCAATTCCCCAGCTATTTTATACATGCTGGGAATCATTAGCAAAAGCCCCTGTGAAGCTGTGAATGTGGTGGTAAAAGCTCCTGCAGCCAGGGAACCATGCAGTGCTGCTGCTGCTCCTGCTTCTGATTGAAGCTGGCGCACGTTCATTGTCTGGCCAAAAATATTTTTCAATCCATTGGCCGACCATTCATCACAAAGTTCCCCCATGGGTGAAGAGGGTGTAATGGGATAAATAGCAGCCACATCACTCATGGCATATGTCACATGTGCGGCAGCTGTATTCCCATCAATCGTCTTCATATTTTTTGCCATAATTCAATACTCCTTTAAAAATGTATGTATACATCAGATAAAAATCTATAGACGGAAAACAGAATTTTCCGTTTTTGATCATAAAGTTTTTCACAGGGCACTATTTGGGGCTGGTTTTAATTTCGGCCGTTTTGGGATCAGTGGCCCAGGATAAAACCAGGCTCCATTATTTGATATGGGGCTCCACAGTATACGCAAAAGAAAGATCCAGAACCTGTTTGAAAAAATCATTCCCCTTATCATTCACCATGAGAAAAACATGAAAATTCTTTACTGTTATCAAAAATACCGCATCCATGCCAAGGTCGGGATAATCAATAACCTCCATATCGGTTACGCATGCCTTTCCTATCACCGCAGCCATGCCCCCTGGGCAGCAAAGATAAAAACCTCCATGCTTTTCACAGGAATCTGCAAACCCCTGGGATCTGTTCCCCTTTCCAACGGAAACAAGAGCCCCTCCATTTTCCTGAAACAAAGGAATATAGGGATCCATCCGGCTTGCGGTTGTGGGTCCGAATGAACCCGAAGAATAGCCACCGGGGATTTTGGAAGGTCCTGCATAGTACAGGGCATATTTCTTCAAATACCACGGAAGTTCCCCTCCTTTTTCGATGAGGGAATTAATTCTGGCATGGGCCATGTCCCTTGCAACAACCATTTTGCCGTTTAATTGAAGATGGGTTGCCACAGGGTATCGCCCCAACTCTTTTCGTATTTCATCCATGGGTCTGTTTAAATCAATTAAAGCATCAGGACGATAATCGAGTCGCTCTTTGGGGAGATACTGTTCGAATTCAGTTTCAATTTTTTCGAGAAAAATTCCATTTCTGTTAATTTTCCCTTTTATACGCCTGTCTGAACCGCTGCCAAGCCCAAGCCCCACAAAACAAGAACCACCGTGCCTTGGAAGCCTGACTACCTTAACATCATGACAAAAATATTTTCCACCGAACTGAGCGCCTATCCCAAGATCGCACGAAGCTTTAAACACCTCATCTTCCAGGTCAATATCGCGAAAAGCGTGCCCCATTTTATTTCCCCGCCTGGGAAGGTCGTCCAGATACCCGGAAGTAGCCAGGCTAACGGCCCTTAAATTCGCATCAGGGGAAGTGCCCCCTATAACAAAGACAAGATGATACGGAGGGCTTGCCCCGGTTCCGAGGAGGCGCATTTTTTCCGTCATAAAATCCATGAGGCTTTCAGGATTTAATATTGCCTTTGTTTCCTGATAAAGAAATGTTTTGTTTGCCGATTCCGATCCTTTGGCAATAAATATAAAAGTATATTCATTCCCACCTGCACAATTGACTTCAATCATGGCAGGAAGGTTACATCCTGTATTACTTTCTTCATACATACTAAAAGGTGCGTTTATTGAATAGCGCAACGGATTTTTAACATAAGCATTAAAAACACCTTTGGAAAGCGCTTCTTCGTCAGAAAAATCTGTCCATATCCGCTGCCCTTTTTTTGCTTTAATAATGGCAGTCCCTGTATCCTGACTCAATGGGAACTCGGACTCAGAAGCCACAAGGGCATTGTTGATCATAGCCAGTGCAACAAGCTTGTCATTTTTAGAACTTTCAGGGTCATCAAGAATTTTTGATAAAAGCTGCAGGTGGGACGGCCGGGTATGAAAAGAGACATCCTTAAAAGCCTGTTCAGCCAAAAGAGTCAGACCTTCCTGGGCAATTACAACAACATCTGTTCCTTCAAAAGACTCAACATTAACAAAATCTGTAGTTAAAAGGTGGTATTGTGCAGCATCTGCCACAATGGGAAACATCGACTGATACTTAAAGGGATCCATTATGCAACTCTCCATGATATGTACCAAGTATTAAAAAACTATGCCACAAGGGGTTTAACTGAATAGGCAAAAGGAACTTTAATAATATGTTCAAAGAAATCATTCCCCTTATCATCCACAATAATAAAAGCTGGAAAATTTTGAACCGTTATCATATATACAGCTTCCATTCCAAGCTCAGGATACTCAAGGAGCTCAATTTTTGAAATACATTCTGCTCCCAGCCTTGCCGCCTCTCCTCCTATGCTGCCCAGATAAAATCCCCCATATTTTTTACACGATGCTGTAATAGCTTTTGAACGATTCCCCTTTGCAATCATTATCAGGGAGCCCCCATTTTTCTGAAACAAAGGAACATACGGGTCCATGCGGGCTGCTGTTGTGGGGCCAAAAGAACCGGAAGGATACCCCTTCGGTGTTTTTGCGGGACCCGCGTAAAACAGGGGGTATTTTTCAAGATACCCGGGGAGACTCTCCCCCCTGTCAAGCCGTTCTTTAAATTTAGCATGGGCAATATCCCTTGCCACAATCATTTTTCCATTTAAAAAAAGACGTGTTCCAATGGGATATTTCCCCAAAGATTTTCTGATTTCATCCATTGATTTATTTAAATCAATGGAAATAATATCACTTTCGGTTTCTTCCGGCTCAGGAAGAAATTGTGCAGGATTTTTTTCCAGTTGCTCCAGAAAAAGACCATCACAAGTTATTTTAGCCTTTATATTTCTGTCGGCACTGCAACTTATCCCTATCCCAACGGGACATGACCCGCCATGCCTTGGAAGGCGGATAACCCTGATGTCATGGCAAAAACATTTACCTCCAAACTGAGCCCCCACCCCCAATAGACGTGATGCCTTTAATATTTCATCTTCAAGTTCACGATCACGTATGGCATGGGCTGTCATATCACCCTTTGAAGGGAGTTCGTCCAAATAACCCGCAGTTGCAAGCTTTACTGTTTTAAGAGTAGCCTCAGGAGTAAGCCCCCCCACAACCACAGCAAAATGGTATGGGGGACATGCCGCAGTCCCTATGGTTTCTAACTTATTAACAATAAATTCAAATAATTTCCTTGCATTAAACAACGGTTTTGTTTCCTGATACAGATATGTCTTATTAGAACATCCTGCGCCCTTTGCAATAAAGAGAAAATGGTATTCTTCTCCTTCCTGGGCAAATATCTCAAGCTGTGCAGGGAGGTTATTTCCTGTGTTTACCTCTTCATAAAGAGTTAATGGGGCATTTTGAGAATATCTTAAATTCTTTTTTGTATAAACATTGAAAATACCCCTGGAGAGGGCTTCCTTATCAACAGATTCTGTCCAGACTCTCTGCCCTTTATGTCCAAGGACAATAGCTGTTCCTGTATCCTGACACATGGGGAAAATACCTTCAGCTGAAATTACAGCATTTTTCATCAATTCAAGACATACAAATTTGTCATTATCTGAAGCTTCAACATCTTTAAAAACCTCTGACAATTGTTTAAGATGGGAAGATCTTAACAAATGAGATACATCATTGAATGCTT
This sequence comes from Desulfobacteraceae bacterium, assembly GCA_030592105.1. Next base: position 115 of record JAUVKE010000058.1, on the reverse strand, counting down.
CTTCAGCAAGGAGTGTCAATCCTTTTGCATCGACTTTTATCACCCTTTTACCAAGAAAAGATGCCACGGAAACATGATCTTTGGTCAGCAAACGATACTGAGTCGTTTGGTCCTG
>JAUVKE010000464.1 GCA_030592105.1 Desulfobacteraceae bacterium | reverse complement strand
CCTGCCAAAGCGTATTCTTGGCATTTTACGGGACATTGGCAGGGTCGCCGCAGAAATTGATTGCAGAGCTTATGTTGTAGGAGGTTTTGTCCGTGATCTGTTCCTCTATAGATCAAATGAAGATATTGATATTGTTATAGAAGGAGACGGCATAGCATTTGCAAAAAGATATGCAAAAAAGGTGGGAGCCCGCATTAATACATATAAAAAATTCGGAACAGCAATTATAATATTTCCTGACGATTTTAAGCTTGATGTTGCTTCAGCCCGGATGGAATATTACAAATTTCCGGCGGCGCTTCCGATAGTTGAGATGAGCTCTATCAGACTGGACCTTTTCCGGAGGGATTTCACTATAAATACCCTGGCAATTCAGTTGACTCCTGATAAATTCGGCATCCTGATAGATTTTTTTGCTGCCAGAAAAGATATTAAGGAAAAGGCTATAAGGGTGCTGCATAATTTAAGCTTTGTTGAAGATCCTACACGTGTATTTCGTGCCATAAGATTTGAGCAGCGTTTTGGTTTTTCTATTGGCAAACTTACTTCAAGGCTGATTAAAAATGCAGTTAAAATGAATTTTTTCAAGCGCCTCAGAGGAAAGAGGGTATTTGCAGAGCTTCGCCAGATACTTGAAGAAGAAAATCCCGCATCCGCAATCATAAGGCTTAATGATTATGGTTTGCTTGGCGTTATTCATCCTGAGATAGAACTTGATAAAAAACTTATTGAACTTTTTAATTCTGCAAAAAAAGTATTATCCTGGTATGATTTGCTTTTTATCGAAGAATCCTATAAGAAATGGATCGTTTATTTTCTGGTACTTATAAAGAGTTGTAATAAAAAAATATCAAACAGAATTTGCACCAGGTTTGAAATAACGCTTAAACTGAAAAAAGTTTTCTGCAATGAACGTTTTGCGGCAGATAAATGTCTTTTGTGGCTTGAACTAAATCTGCCCGTTAAAAACAGCATCCTGCATAAACAGCTTTCAGTGTTTAAAACCGAGCTTATTCTTTATATGATGGCGGCCACCAAACTGAAATCGGTAAAAAAAGCCATATCTCATTTCTTTTCCAGGCTGAGATACACAGATATTTTGATAACCGGCAATGACCTCAAAGCAATAGGGCTTGAGCCCGGGCCTATTTACCGGGAAATCATGCGGGCTGTCCTTGATGCAAGATTAAACGGCAAGCTCAAAACATTAAATGACGAGATAACTTACGTAAAAAAATATGTTTCAAAATTTTGATTTAATTCAACTGATTTCGATGATAATTCCTCTTTTGTTTGCAGTAACCATTCATGAAGCTGCTCACGGTTATGTTGCATACAAAATGGGAGACAATACAGCCATGCTGGCCGGAAGACTTACCCTGAATCCGATAAAACATCTTGACTTTATTGGTTCATTCCTTTTGCCCTTAATTCTGAAACTTACAGGCTCACCTATTATTTTCGGTTACGCCAAACCCGTGCCTGTAAATTTTGCCAATCTTCGGGATTATCGCAAAGGGATTATTTATGTATCTTCTGCCGGTGTTCTGGCAAATTTTGCCTGCGCTTTTATTTCAGGAATGTTGTTTCAGCTTTTGCTCAGCATAGAATCGTTATGGTATCATTCAACTGCTGAGCCCATTATTTCGATTTTACTCCTTATTCTCGGTTACAGCGTTATCATTAATTGTGTACTTGCGGTTTTTAACCTGATACCTGTGCCGCCGCTGGATGGAAGTAAGATATTTGCCATGTTTCTGCCTTTGAATTTAAGGCGGCAATATATGCGCTTAGAACGTTTCGGCATGGTAATTATATTTTTTTTTCTTATGACAGGTTTTTTTAATAAAATTGTTTCTTTTTTTATAAACCCCATGATCAATTTTTTGATGGGGAAATGAAGGGCAGGGATCAGGGATCAGGGATTAGGGGTCAGGGTTGGTATGCATTTCCACGATAGAGCATGGGAAAACAATCCTGGTGTTTTTATGGCTGAATTATTACGGCATAAATAGATATTCTGAGTGGATTGGAGATGTTAGATGAACCGGAAAAAACGTATTTTGAGCGGAATGCGGCCAACGGGGCCGCTTCACCTCGGTAATTTGCACGGTGCTCTCTTGAACTGGCTTGAATTGCAGGAGCAATACGACTGTTTTTTCTTCATTGCAGACTGGCATGCATTAACCAGTGACTATGAGGACACAAGTTCTATTGCTGCCAATGTGAGAAACATGATG